>CAYJDL010000010.1:12847-18802 GCA_964368885.1 uncultured Desulfovibrionaceae bacterium
CTTAAAGCAGGAGTATCATCAATATAAATGGGAGCTTGCCCTATGGTATCTGCGGCGGCAAAAAGGTTTGCCCAATCAGCATCGGTAAGGCGGCTTGGCTGGCGTAATAAGGAAACGTCAACCTTAGCTTGTACTGCTAAAATACGTTGCAAAAGTTGTTCCTTACTCATTTCTAAGGAGTATACCGCTACGGGAGTATTTTTGGCAATGGCGGCATTTAAAGCCAGACACATGGCAAAGGCCGTTTTGCCCATGGAAGGACGAGCCGCAACAATAATTAAATCTGATGGTTGCAATCCGGCAGTCATTTTATCAAGGCGACTAAAACCTGTTGTAACTCCCGTAACTTGTTCATTGGAACCGGCTAAATCTGAAAGTTTTTGAAAAACTTTATCAATTAAATCCTTTGTGGAAGAAAATTCCTTTGCTGTTGAGCGTTGCGCAATGGCAAAAACTGTTTGTTGCGAACCGTCTAATAATTCTTTTACGTCTTGAGTGCTATCATAGCAATTACCTATAATACCAGAACATGCCGCAATAAGTCGTCTTTGTAGGGATTTATCCCTAACAATTAAGGCATAGTGCGGCGCATTTGCTCCGGCTACTACAGCTTGAGCTAAATCCCCCAAATAAACAACTCCGCCTACTTGGTCAAGGTGATTATGATTTTTAAGGTATTCTGCAACAGTTACTAAATCAATAGGTTTTGAAGCATGATACAAATACATCATAGCTTCAAATATAAATTGATGCGCAGGTAAATAAAAATCTTCCTTTTCTAGCGTATCTACAATTATATTTAAAGTAGTATGAGATGCAAAAATTCCTGCTAAAACCGCTTGTTCGGCCTCAACGCTATGAGGCGGCACATGTTTTAAGAGCAAGTTTTCAGCTTGTTCAGGATTTTTTGGTATAAACTTTTTTCGCACATGGTCAGGAAAATCATTCATTGTTTTGCCTTATGAGAAAATCGGTTACAAAAGTGTATTGAAAATGTATTGTAGCTTTAAAAATTGGATTAAACAAGAAATGAAAGTTTTTTAATTACAGATGTTTATATTTTAGACTATGCTTTTATTGAATAAATTTTTGATGATGTAAGTTAGCTATAAGGCTATTAACAAAAAAGATTTTTTGAAGAGATGATTTGGAAAAATTACCGTCCTTAATTTAATATAAGGACGGTAAAGTGATATATTTAAGTGCTTAAGCTTCTTCAGTAGCTTCTTCAGCAGCAGTTTCTTCTGTTGTTTCTTCAGAAACTTCTGGGGCTTGCTCAACAACATCGTCTTCAGCGTAAGCAACTTGTTCGCTTTGAACTTTCACTACGATATTAGCAATAACGCCAGCAAAAAGACGCACTCTAACTTCATGATCACCTAAAAGACGAATAGGAGCATCAAGTAAAATACGGCGTCGATCTACTTCTACGCCTAAGCTGGCTAAGGTTTCTTGAATTAAGGTGGAAGTTACGGAACCATAGAGCTTATCATTTTCACCAACACGCATTTTAATGATAATTTCTAAATTTTCCAATCTTTCACATACGCTTTGAGCGTCAGTGCGAAGGGTAGACATTTTTGCTTCAAGTTTTTTACGCTCAAGTTCAAAAGCCTTCAAATTTCCGGGGCTTGCAATCATTGCTAAGCCTTGAGGTAATAAATAATTACGTCCATATCCGGCACGCACGGAAACAACATCGCCTACTTTACCAAGATTTTCTACATCTGCACGGAGAATGATATTCATATGCTTACAATCCCCTTATATCATGCTTCTTTTCTTAACAGTGCTATCATGGGTTGCAGTGTAGATGAGTAAAGCCATCTGACGTGCACGCTTGATTTCCGTAGTCAATAAACGCTGATGATGAGCACAGGTGCCTGTCACTCTGCGAGCAATAATTTTACCTCTTTCAGTGATAAAATCACGCAAAATATCCACACGCTTGTAGTTTAAAGGCAGTTCTTTGTCTGTGCAAAAACGGCAAAACTTACGACGTGGAGCAAATTTCTTTTTAAAAGCCATTATGCTACCTCCTCACTTACTGCGTCAGCCAATCTTACGGTGACAAATTTATAAATACCATCTGTAATACGAATATTACGCTCAAGCTCCAAAATGGCACTGGCTGGTGCAGCATATTCTAAGCGAACATAATAGCCACGCATGTGCTTTTGCACAGGATATGCAAGATCCTTCATACCCCAAGCATCAACTAAAACCATTTTGCCTTGTTCACGCTCTATAATAGCGCTTAAAGCAGCAATAACAGTTTCACGATTTTCTGCGGCAAGCTCAGGAGAGAGCAAGAGCAGTGTTTCATATAATCTCATTTTAATACTCCTTTTGGTCTACTTGGCCCGCATAACTATGCGAGCAAGGAAAGGGCAAGCTACTTTAACATTGTTACTTTTGTCAAGCAAAATCATCAAAGGGTAAATTATCTTTTTTGACAATTCACCATACATGCTTATCTATCGGATATTATAATTTTAGCTGATTTATCAGTTGCTTTAAGCATTTCCTGCATGACCGCAGCATCTTTAAAATTATTAAATGGTCCTACTTTTTCTTTTGTACCATGAACATTTTTACTGACTTGAACATAAAAAGCTTCTGAAGGATTAATTATTTCACCTTTAGTATTTCCAACAACGTGAATTTTAGCCGGAGTCACTCCCCTTGTTCCAAGGTCAAGTTCCAAGCCGGCAGCTCGGGATAAATCAATACAAAACTTTCGTGACATAGGCCCTCTATCGGCAACCACTACTACTGTACGATGACCCATTTTTAAATCTCGTACTTCAACAACAGTTCCAAATGGAAAGGTCATATGGGCTGCCGTTGGTCTATGCATATTAAAAATAGCACCGCTAGCAGTATGACGACCATGAAAAGGATTACCGTACCAAGTAGCCATACCGTCAACCTGATGTTTTTTCTTAGCAAATACCCATGTAGGATTAGTCAATACAAAACCAAAACATAATAAAGCGCAACATAAAGATATTATTTTATTCATAATTTCACTCCAAAACCCTTGTTGTTTTATTCAAAAATGTGTTATTTAAAATTCTATTTTTGAATAAGTAGTTATTCTGCATAGTAGAGCAATTGGGCTTTGTCAAGCTTAACAATTTGTTGATAAAAGAATAAATCAGCTTTTCCCTAAATTTTAGTGTTTGAATTTTTTTCCATATATGATAAGTTATATCAGGCTAAAATTTTAGTTTGCTTTGTTTTAGTCGATTGTCTAAAAATCTTAATCTATGCACATGCATTGGGAGGTATTTATGCGAATTGTTTTAAAAGGTATACTGTTTTTATGTACACCCATTTTACTTAGCACAGCCTTAGTAATGCACTCTGGGGCAGAAGAAAAGCAGCCAAATAAAGGTGAACAACTTTATAAAAGTTGTATAAGCTGTCACTCAGCAAAACCTAAATTTGCCGGAAAATCAGTTGAAGAACTAGCGGAAAAGCATAAACATTTTAGAGATGGCAAATTTACTAAACCTGTTGTAATTAAAATGCAAAAAGCCTTTAAGGGTATGAGCGATCAAGACCTTAAAGACTTAGCCATTTATATAAATAAGCTATAGTTTAATTTAATGCTGGTTAAGAGCTTATCCGTAAATAACGTTCCGTGGGCAATTACTGCGTCAAAGCACATTTTTTCTCAGGTCGAGTACCAAAAGACGTACACTCCCTTCGCAAAAATGCACTTTTCCTTGTACTTGCCTCACGTTACATTTATTTACGGACAAGCTCTAATTTTATTTGTTGCCATGTTTGTTAGGAATTAATCAGCATTTTCAATACATTCTCAAATATTGTTAGATAGTTGCCTTAGCATAATTTTTGCCCATTCTGAATAAGAATGCTGATTTATAACTTGCTGCAGAATATCTATACATTGTTGATGTTGATTTGTTTGGTACAGTCCTTCAGCTAACATTCTTGCAAGGGTCGCATTACTAAGTATTTTTTGCTTATGCCAAGCAGGTAGGTTTATTATACGCTGTTGAGCTTGAAACTTTCTATAAACTTTTGCTAATTGCTTATTTGGCCAGTTTAGACTCTCATCAAGACATAGTGCTAAATGGCAATATTCTTCCACCTTTGGAATATTTCCCATTTGAGCATTGTGATAGCAATTTTCTTCTAAAAGTTTTTTAATAATTTCTTTTTTTGTATCCCAATTATTTCTAGGATCTTTTGCAAAGATAGTAGAACCACTTTCTATGATAGCGTTTAAGAAATTTTCTAACTTATCAGCATCTTGTATGTAATCTTCACGCATGGGTGCTTCTTTTAACATGCTCATATATGCATTTTCATCATTATCAATATATTGTATATATTCGATTACTTGATTAAAATTTTGAAAATCATGACAGTTAATAAAAGCTTTGGAATTAAATTCCCGTGTAATCATAGGGTCACCCCAATAAATAGGGATGGAATTACTCTGTAATGGATGCATTATTTTTTCAGTAGTATAGCCATTTTTTGAGCAATTTTCAAAGGCAATGGTGAATTTATAATCTTTTATAAAATCAAGCTTGCTGTCTTCCCACTTAGCAAAGCGTGATCCAATGGCATTTTGCATATTGTTTAACACCCTTCCAGGACAATCTACATGCTTATATTGCATAAGTTTTTTGCAAAAATCTTGACGTATACTTGTGCCATGCCCACTGTCTAGATTAAAATAAATAAAATTACAAAATTTTCTTTGAGCCATTGTAGCCGGAAGTAAATCTTTTTGTCCTTTATTATAATCAACAGTACGATCAACCCTCATGTAACGATTGTCAAAACTTATATAATCAAAACCAATTGCATAGTCACATTCATTAAAATCCGGTGTAATTGCTTCATAGGTGTAAAAAATCTTAACACAATTAGTAAAATAAAGATGGTCTGCGCTAAATGAAGAGTAGAAAAGAAAGTCAGGCTCAGAATTTATTTCAATCAAATACTTTTTGCGTAAAGTGTTTATGATAAAATTATCTTCTGGGTCAAAGTCATTCCAAAAACCAATAAAAAATATTTTTATTTTTTTCATTTAGTTATCCGTCTACATGATCATGATTTTTTAAAATTGATAATATGTCGAAGTTATGCCATGTACTCCTTTTGGAAATACCTAAATAAAGGCTGTATGGCAATACTTGCATAAAAAAGTTTTTCTTTGTCGTATTTTGCTTGACAGGTGCATTAATAGCCTTTTAAAAAAGCGATAAGCTGTATACAAGAGATAAGTTATAAATTCTTGTCAATACTTTTCTTTTTATATAGTTTTTTAAATTACATAATTATTTTAAATAAAAAAATTTCTTAAGGACAATTCTAGTAAAAGTTTTCCCCAAGAAAAAAATGCTTTAACAGTCTGTTAATGTACAGAAGTATAATTTAAAAATTTGGAGACCATCAATTATGACAAAACAAAGTGTTGGCATTTTAGGCTGTGGTAGCATTGGGCATGCTCTTGCACTTGGCTTAAACAGTTTTGCCAAGGACTTAGTTTCTTTGCAGGTTTGTGTTAAGCACGATTATCAAGCTCAAAATATGCAAGATATAGGCATTCAAAGTACTTTTTTAGCACATGAGATATGTGCTAATGATATTTGTATTATAGCAGTTCGTTCTGAACAAGTTTTATCATTGCTACATGAACTTGCACCAAGTTTTGAAAAAAAATCTCCGAAACTTGTTGTTTCCGTTGCAGCTGAGGTTTCCTTAGCTGAATTGCAAGAAGTCCTGTCGCCAAATATTGACTTTGCCCGTATTATGCCAAATGTCCCTGTTTCAGTTGGTCAAGGAATTATAGGCTTGTGCTATGAACAGTCCTTACCCAAAGAAAAGATTAAAAATATACATCAAATTTTTGGAAGAATTGGAACTGTTGTTTATTTTGAGCAAGCACTTATGAATGCATTTAACGCT
>CAYJDL010000010.1:18812-22768 GCA_964368885.1 uncultured Desulfovibrionaceae bacterium
TGGTCCTGCTTTGCATTTTTATCTTATGGATAGCTTTATTGAAGCTGGGGTTGGAGTTGGTCTAAGCCGTGATCAAGCTTCAATAATTGCCAAAAATCTTATGCGTAGCTGTGGCAGTTATGCTGAGTCAACTCAGACACATCCTGCGATTTTACGTGAGCTTGCAACTGCTCCGGCCGGTATGGCTAATGAGGGATTACATCATTTTTCACGCAAAGGAGTTCGTGGACATGTTATTGATGCAATCAGAAGATGTTTTGTACGTGGCAATGATATAAATGCTAAAAAAGAACTTAATCTTGATTAATTAAATCGAAGATGAATAATTATTTTGGGGAAAACTTTTTTGAAGGATGTTTTCCCCAAGTCATTATAATTATTATTTTTTAAATTTCTAATTTACCTCAAAAGACTTCAAAGTTTTTATTTTTACTCTTATTTACCAATATAAACATTTGAAAACAATAAATTTCTCTCAAGTTGATGTGTAATAGCGTGTCTTGTGAAAAAAAATACATTCTATTTATTTTAGATAATTATGATAAAATTGATTGCCCAAAATGAATTTATGAAGTATAAAAGAAGAGCTTTGGCAAACTCTGTTACTTTGGAACAATTACTATGCGACCATTAAGGAGTAAACATGTCCATTCGACAAGCATGTGTTGCAGGCTCTTTCTATGATAGCGACCCCATTATATTAAAAGAATATATACAACATTCCTTAAAACTTGCTAAACAAGAGTATTCTGGCAAACTTAAGGACGTAAGCATGGTTTTACTTCCGCATGCTGGTCATTTTTACTGTGGTCACGTTATTGCCAAAACTCTTGCTCAAATTGTTTTAAAAAAACGTCTTATTATTCTTTGCCCTAATCATACAGGTTTAGGTAATGATTTTGCGGTATGGTCAAAGGGGTCTTGGCAAACTCCACTGGGAGCTATTCCAATTGATGAAGAACTTTCCGAAATAATATTACATTCTCATGTAGGCTTTTCAACAGATGCAAAAGCCCATGCTAGAGAACATTCCATAGAAGTTCTCCTACCTTTTTTGCAAATATACTTACCTGAATTTAGTATTGTCCCTATTGCAGTTAAATCTCATGATTTCCGTCTTTTGCAAAAGACTGGTCTTGCTCTTGGGCAAATAATAAAAGGTATGCCAAATGATGATATTTCCATCATTGTCAGTTCTGATATGCATCACTTTTCTAATCATGAGTATACATTAGCATTAGATAATTTAGCTTTACAAGCCCTATTAGATTTTGACCCCTTACAGCTTGCCAAGGTGGTTTCAGATCATAAAATTTCAATGTGTGGAATTTGTCCATCCATTGTGGCTATGTTTGCTTGCCAAGTTCTAGAAGCTTGCAATTGTCAACAAATTTGTCATACAACATCATTTGAAAAGGGAGGTGATGAATCAAGAGTAGTTGGATATGCTAGTCTTGTTGTGCAAAAAAACACATAAATAAACACGGCTTTTATGTGATAAAATTTTTGCAATATTTTTAAGATTGAACATTTTGATGTATAGCTGTAATGATGATTTAACCTTATAAATTATGTGGTTGCAATATGTATGATTGAGCCTTGCATTTTATTAAACTAGTCAAACCTAGTAAATAGGTCTTTAAATTGTTCAAAAAAGAACTTGCTAAAATGTATTAAATCATGCAAATTGCTTCGAACAGATATTTAACATATCTGATCGATACTTGTTTAACTGTGTTAGGAGGAAATATGTCACAGGAAAATTCTGGCGTCGTCATAGACAAAGCGCAATCTTCGTGGTCTGATCTCTGGAAAAAAGAGGATTATTGGGCTATTTGGCTCGGATTAGCCTTTGTATTTTTGGGTCTGTATTTGTATGTATTTAGCTATCCTGCCGATGATAAAGCTGCCAGCATGAAAAGAATCGAAGCCGGTAATGCTATAATGGAAGCTGAAGCAAAAAAAGCTCCGTTTAAGACTGTGGCTTGGTATGATGCTCAAGACAGTAATAAAGTGTCCTTTAAAAAGACTGAACTTGGTAGCATGCTAAAATCATACATGCAAAAACCTGCAGGTTGGTCTAATAACCCCTTACAGTCATTTTATCTTGACCAAAAAGGTGCTGATGCCCGTAATGAAAAAGCTAAACCAGTAGCTGAAAAAGCTAAAGAAGCTACTATAGAAGCGAAAAGAGTCGCTGTTGCGGCGGACAAGGTTGCAGCTGACGCCAAATATGAAAATGAAGAGTTAAATAAAGCAGCTGACGATAAAATAACCTTATGGCGTGGGGCAATTCGAGCTGAATCTAAAGCTGTTAGTAAAACCAAATCTAAGCCTTATAATCATCTCATGACCCTTCCCATTTTAATGGTTTCCTTAGCCTTAATTTTCAGCATTGGTATTGCTGCTATGGGTCAAAATGTAGTTAAATTTATTGTTGCCTTTTTGGGACTGTTTGTTTTTACCATCATCGCCCTTGTGATGGGTGGACAAGCAGACATGAAATATTGGGGAATTGGGACAGAAGCATGGGCCATTTTCCTTGGCATGTTGATAGCTAATACAGTTGGGACGCCCAATTGGATGAAACCGGCACTACAAGTAGAGTATTACATTAAAACAGGGCTTGTATTGCTTGGTGCTGAAATTTTAATGGATAAGATTATTGCAATTGGTATTCCAGGGCTCTTTGTAGCTTGGGTAGTAACACCTATTGTATTAATTACTACCTATATTTTCGGTCAGAAAATATTAAAAATGCCATCTAAAACCTTAAATATTGTTATCTCTTCTGACATGTCCGTTTGTGGTACTTCCGCCGCCATTGCAACAGCTGCTGCTTGTCGGGCTAAAAAAGAAGAACTAACTCTTGCTGTTGGTATTTCCTTACTCTTTACAGCTATTATGATGATCATTATGCCTTTAGCCATTAAAGCACTTGGATTACCTGCTGTGCTTGGTGGTGCTTGGATTGGTGGTACCATCGATGCTACTGGCGCAGTTGCCGCTGCTGGTGCATTCCTTGGTGAAAAAGCTATGTATGTAGCTGCAACCATTAAGATGATTCAAAACGTACTTATTGGGGTCACAGCCTTTGGTGTTGCCGTGTACTGGGTCACAAAGGTTGAAAGAGCAGAAGGTGCGCAAGTTGGTCTTATGGAAATTTGGCACCGTTTCCCAAAATTTGTTCTGGGCTTTTTAGCAGCTTCAATTATTTGTTCTATTATTTCTGGAGAACTAGGTTCAGATTTAAGTAAAGGCTTATTAACTGATGGAACCATTAAGAGCTTAACTTCACCATTGCGTGGTTGGTGCTTTAACCTTTCCTTTGCAGCTATCGGTCTTGCCACTGACTTCCGTGAGCTTGCCCACTACTTCAAAGGTGGAAAGCCTGCTATACTCTATGTTTGCGGTCAAAGCTTCAACTTAGCTTTAACCTTGCTCATGGCTTATATCATGTTCTACATATTCTTCCCGCATATCACTGCGAGAATCTAACTTAACTTAAATATTGGGGAAAGCTTTTGGTTTTCCCCAATATTTTCTTTCAATTCATAATTTTTTGACCATCAGACACTATCTAAAATCAAACTCAGTAAACTATCAAGGTACGATATGAGCGACATTAAAAGAAAACACTTAGGTAAGGGGCTTTTGCAACTATTTAGTACTCTCTTTGCTATTTGGTTCCTTATTTGGCAAGTTACACCTGTTTTGGTAGATAACATTCCTGCTTTAGCTCACTTTGGTAAAGTGGCTGAAGAAAATGATATTATGCCGGGTATGCTCTTTTACAATGATGTACCTGTTACAGCTGATGCAGCTATTAGCAATAGTAATACTGTACGCTTTTTACCCCATGGGGGAAAAAAGTTTGATTAAAGCATAAAGGAGATGGTGGTTAATTATTTTCTTCTGAGGAAATAATTAATCGACTTCTACAATATCAATTAAGA
>CAYJDL010000011.1:0-15183 GCA_964368885.1 uncultured Desulfovibrionaceae bacterium
CCGGAGAAACGGGCACAGGCAAGAGTCTTTTTGCCAAGCATATTCACTCATTAAGTTCTAGATGTAATAAGCCCTTTGTTGCAATAAATTGTGCTGCCATACCATCAACCTTGCTTGAAAGTGAACTTTTTGGAATTGAAGAGGGGGTAGCATCAGGAGTTAAAGCACGCATGGGACGCTTTGAGCAAGCTGGTGGTGGAACCATTTTTTTAGATGAAATTGGTGATATGCCTTTGGAAAGTCAAGCTAAGCTTTTGCATGTGGTGGAAAATGGCTATGTGGAACGTATAGGAGGTCGTAAATCAATCCCCATTGATGTACGCATTATGGCCGCAAGTTATCGTGATCTTGTAAATGGTGTAAAGGAACGTACATTTAGAGAGGATTTATACTATCGTCTTAATGTCATGCACATACATATTCCTCCATTACGTGAAAGAAGAGAGGATATACCTTTACTTGTAAAGCATATTTATAGTCAATATGCTAAACAAAATCCCTTAGCAGTAACTAATGTCAGTCGTGAAGCAATGGCACTTATAACTCAATATAATTGGCCCGGTAATGTGCGTGAATTAGCCAACGAACTTGAGCGAGCTTCTCTACTAACTTCCGATAATAGTATTAAGCCGGAAGATTTTTCCTTAAGTGGAGTAAAAAGTAATGCATCTATTTTAAATGAAACTGTTTCTTTACCCGTGGAACCCGCTTTAAAGCCAACGGAAATTTTAACTTTGCAAGAAGTGGAAAACACGCATATTCAGCAAGCTATGAATCTTCTAAATAATAATAAATCTCGAACTGCTAAGGCTCTTGGCATTAGCAGAGAAGGGCTACGTGTTAAGTTGGAGCGTATGCAGAAAAACAATGCCAATTTATGAGAGTTTACATTTGAATTTATTAAGTGATGAAGTAAAACTTGTGTTATTCGATGTAACAATGTATAGAAAGTTTATGTAATGATAACATATTTATTAGTGTATGTGAAATTAATTGATTGTTGTATATAAATGATTATATTTTAATTTTTATAAATAAAGAGGTAGTGCCATGATTCAAACCATGGATCCTGTAATGCTTGTCTTAGGGCTTTTAGCTCTTTCAATAGCACCTTTTTTGGTGATGGTTTGTACGTCTTATTTGAAAATCGTAGTGGTACTTTCCTTGGTTCGTAATGCACTTGGAGTGCAGCAAGTTCCTCCTACTACTGTTTTAAACGGAATAGCCATAATTTTTACTTTTTTCGTTATGGCGCCAGTTGCTATTCAAACTTATAGCTTATTGCAAGATAAAAATATTAGCCGAGACTCCAACATTACTCAGATGCTACAAGTTGCAGATGAGGTAAAAGGTCCTTTTCAAAGCTTTTTAATAAAACATACTGACCCTAAAACCAGTCATTTCTTCCTTCAAACTGCAAAAAGAATTTGGCCTAAAGATGCCGCAGCAGAATTAAAAATCACCGATTTTTCTATATTAATTCCAAGTTTTGCTGTTTCAGAATTGACTCGAGCGTTTCAAATGGGTTTTTTACTATACCTACCTTTTGTAACAATTGATATTATATTTTCTAATATTCTTTTGGCTATGGGAATGATGATGGTTTCTCCAACCACTATTTCGCTGCCTTTTAAGCTTTTGGTTTTTGTTTTAGTGGATGGTTGGTCTTTATTAGTGCAAGGACTTGTTCTTAGTTATAAGTAAGTTGGGAGAAAACCATGTTAAATCAAACCGGAGTGCTTGACCTTACAGTACATGCACTTTTGCTAATGCTTAAAATTTCTATGCCGCCTATTATTGTGGCTTCGGTGGTTGGTCTTTTGGTAAGCTTTTTTCAAGCTGTTACTCAACTTCAAGAACAAACTCTTGCTTTTAGCATAAAGTTAGCTTGTGTTATCATGGTTATCTTACTTACAGCCGCATGGCTTGGGGGAGAGCTTTTATCCTTTACTGAACAGTTATTTAGAAGTTTTTGGACCTATAAACTTTAGTGGATTTTCAATAGTACACCATTAATATTAATAAAATGGATGAAATTTTAAATCATGTTTGGCTTACGCCCTTTTTCGTAGCACGAGTGTTGGTCTTTATTCGTGTCCTGCCTTTTATGGGGACAAATATCATGCCAACAATGTTGGTAACGGCTTTTGCCTTTACTTTAACGCCCTTGCTTGTGCCAATTTTTATGGAGTATATGCCGGAAAAACCTGTGGGTGTTTTGCTTGGAGGGGCTTTAGTTTTAAAGGAAATGCTTCTTGGTTTTGTCTTTGCTTTTTTTGGTTCTTTAATATTTTGGGCTGTTATGAGCATGGGATTTTTGATGGATAACCAGCGAGGCAATAGCCAAGGAGATACTCAAGACCCTTTGTCAACTGAGCAAACTTCTCCATTTGGAGCTTTCTTTTTTCAATGGGTAACTTTATTATTATGTTCTAGCGGAGCTTTTACGCTATTTTTGAGTATGTTTTTAGAGAGTTATGTGTGGTGGCCGGTTTTTTCCTTAAGTCCGCCGGCTGATGTATCATTGTTGTTAAGTTTTTTCTTAGAACAAATTACATTTTTCTTCATGCTTATTATTGTGTTAAGTGCGCCTATTGTGGCAATTTTCTTTTTAACAGACTTTTCTTTAGGGCTTGTAAATCGCTTTGCTCAGCAGCTTAATGTATATATTCTAAGTATGCCAATTAAAAGTGGTATATTATTGATTATGCTTGTTTTTTATGTTCAAGTATTACAGCATGTTTTTCTTGAGGATCTTGCTAAACTTCCAAATATATTTTATTCTATAAAAGAGGTTTGGTATGGCAGATAATGGTGGAGATAAAACAGAACAACCCACGCCCAAACGCTTACGAGATGCTCGCAAAAAAGGGCAAGTAGCTAAAAGTCAGGAAATACCATCAGCTGTTGGTATTATTACGGCGTGTTTATTGTTAGCTGTTATGTGGGAAGATTTTTCTTTACGAGTAAAAGTTCTTTTATTGGAAACGATTACTAAATCAAATTTATCATTTGAAAGTGCTGCTTGGACGGTTGCAGAGTTTTGTTTTGATGTGTCACTATTTATTTGTGTTCCACTTTTAGCTGGAATTACTGTCGTAAGCTTAGCTTCACAGTTTGCCCAATTTGGTGTGTTGATTTCCTTTGAAGGTGCGAAACCGTCTTTAAATAAGCTTAGCCCAAAGCAATGGGTGAATAAAGTTTTTTCTAAAAAAGGCTTATTGGAAATTGCAAAAACATTAATGAAGGTTATTCTATTAGGGTGGGTGCTTTTTTCAGTGGTTTTAGATCATATAGACGCTTTTTTAAAAGCTGGTTTACGTGATATATATTACTTTTTAGAGGTCTTTGGCGAAACCCTTTGGTATGTAGCCGTTTGGACTATGGCTATTTTTCTCTTAGTGGCGGCTGTAGATTATTTTTTTCAAAAACGTTTTCATATTAAGGAACTTATGATGTCTAAGGATGAGGTAAAACGAGAATATAAGGAAATGGAAGGTGACCCGCATATTAAGTCGCAGCGCAAGCAATTGCATAAAGAAATTGTAAATAGCAACACTTTAAATGCGGCGGCATCAGCTACTGTTCTTGTGACAAACCCAACGCATATTGCGGTAGCCTTGCAATACACTGAAGGAAAGACTCCTTTACCAATGATTACCGGAATGGGTAAAGGTGCTATTGCAAAAAAATGATGGAAATAGCAGAGAAAAATAATGTTCCTATTATGCGCAATGTTCCGCTTGCAAGATCATTATTTAGCGAAGGCAAGGACAATGATTATATTCCCCGTGAACTTATGCAACCGATTGCAGAAGTTCTTCGCTGGGTTAAATCTCTTTCATCTCAGAGGCATTTATGACAAATACAGTTCAAAATTCTGCTGTGCATAATCAAGTACAAAGTCAGACTCAAAATCAGGGTACTGCCCATATGCAGCATAATGTATCTTGGAAAGGTTTTAAGGTTCAAAATCTTCCAAAAGGGGCTACTCAGGCTGCTAATATGGCTGAAGAAGTAGCGTTAAGCGTTGCGTCACTTAAAGCCGATAAAAGCGTTAAGAAAAAGCAAGTAGAAGAAAAAAAAGATAAAAAAGTTAGTGCATCGCAAGAATTGATGCCGGGTATGCCCCTTTATGAAGCAGAGATTTTTGCAAAAGCATTTGCGCAAAGTCATCAAAAAGATGCGGCATCTGCTTTAGAATTAGTGAAAAAATTTTTTAAAGACCCCTCCTTACAGGACACAGCCTTGCGTTTTGTGCAAGAGCGTTTAACTGAGCAAGACCCGCAAAATGATGTTTTAAGTCAAGCTCGTAAGATTTTAAATGAACAAGAAGGTTCTCAAATTCGGGCAGGATATAATATTGCAACTATTAGTCATCCTGACTTTACACCGCAAGAATCAAGAGATTTCATGCTGTTAATTATAAAAACTATGAAGAAACTTTTAAAAACCTTTTAAAAGATAATAACTCAAAAACTCTTGAACAAACAGTAGATTTCTTGCGTAAGGCACTTGGGGTTGATATGCAAGCTTTGGAACCATCTTGTGCGCCGGCGAAATTGCAGGAAGTGGCCGAAGGTCTTTATGTTGTTCAAAATCTTAATAATTTATACGCTCAAGCCGAAAAATTATGTACAGCAAGTGAAAAACGCTTTAAGTTGAAAGAACCTCAAGCCAAACAGGTTATGGAAGGTATGTTACATATTAAGGATAATAGAAACCTTACAGAGACTTATTTGCGTAGTAAATTACCTTTTTTGGCAAGTAAAAACCCTTCTCGTGATGCCGTTTTTGTTCGTGGTGTAAGAGAGATAATGCGCAATATGCCTTTAAAATTATACTTTTCCGAAGAACAAAGGCAAAAAGTTTTAAACGTTTTGCAGCTAAATTTAGATATGGCTATTGATCGTGAAGATGAGCAGGAGGTTTAAAAATTATGTCATTATTACATATGCTAGGCGAAATCTTTGGGATGAAGAATTTTACTCCACCTTCATCGACTCAAGCTCATTTTAACCTTGAACATCAGGGTGTTAATTACATTTTAGATGCAGAGCTAAAGCAAGAAGTGTGCTTTTTATGTTTATCACGAGAGCTTTTGCCGCATGAAGAAAATGACCTAAGTATTTTAGAAAAAGCAGCAATAATTGCTGAAAAGCATGAGAATATACAGGCTTACTATAAAGATAAGCTACTGTGTTTTTTAAATAAAGTTCCTTTAAATGCTAATTTACCCATGTTGGAAGATGGTCTTATGGCTTGTCTTACTTGCCAAGAAGAGCTTGCTTTAAAATTATAGTATCAAATATTTATTTATGTTAATTTAAATTATAAAGAGTAACATATGTCAAACATTCATTTTAATTTTGCTCAAGGTATTGAGAAAATTGCTCCAAGTCCTGCTAATGCGCACAGCTTGACAAGTTTACCTCGTTCTCAGCAAGTTTTTCCTGATAATTCAGTATATACGGGCATGCAAACTGACTTGCAAAATACTGCATGGATTCAGGGCAGTTCATCTTGGGATAAGTCGTTACAGAATTTTTTAACACCGCAGGTTTCATCTAGTATAATTTTACCTTCGGCGATGCAGGATCGTTTGCGTAGTATTCGTTTAAGGGTGGATAAGCTGGCACGTCAGGAAAAATCACTTACGTTACGAGCACTTGCTGATGCTTTGCAAGATGATGCTGATTTGCAAGACTTGTTGCATGAGTATAGATCCGCTCTTATTAGGGCTTAGTAGTTTGCTGACGCAGTGAAACAATTCAGTAATTATGCAAGAGCCTTAAAATAAGTCAGGCTATTCATAATTACTTTTAGTTCTTTATAAGTGAAAGAATTTTTAATTAGAAAAAACTTACACAAAAATTAAGGATATTATGCTAAATACAGCACTTTCACAAGATGGACAAAGTCTTTTAACTCTTGCCTTTATCTTTTGGCAACATGGTAAGCACTCTCGTGCCTTGGCTATTTTAGAAGGTTTACATCATTTAGAGCCACAAAGTGATGCGCCCTTGCCTTTGTTATGTGCTGCTTATATAGATAATGCCTTATATAACGAAGCTTTGGAAATAGGTCAACGCTTACTTGATAAATCTCAAGGTCATGAATACTTAAACGCTGCCTATCTTTGCGCAAAAGCTCTTTGGAAAAGCGATAGAGAAAATCAAGCCACATCACTTTTACACCAAGCTCTGGAGAATTTTAACAATGGCATCAACAAGTAAAAATATGACTGATATGGGCATGGCTGCCCTTGTTATAGTTGTCATCGGTGTAATGATTTTACCCATTCCACCCTTGGGTCTTGATGTGTTGATTGCTGTAAATTTAACTGTTTCTGCATTGCTTATGTGCATGGCTTTGTACATTCCTAATGCTTTATCGTTTTCAGTATTTCCAACACTTTTGCTTTTCACCACTATTTTTCGTCTTGCGCTTAATATTGCAACTTCTCGAATGATTTTACTTCATGCTGATGCCGGAGAAATTATTTATACATTTGGGCAACTTGTTGTGGGAGGTAATTTTGTTGTCGGAGCTGTTATCTTCCTTATTTTAACGGTTGTGCAATTTATTGTAATTGCAAAGGGTTCAGAGAGAGTGGCGGAAGTTGCGGCTCGATTTAGCCTTGATGCTATGCCGGGCAAGCAGATGAGTATTGATGCAGATATGCGAGCAGGTGCCATTGATATGGATGAAGCTCGTAAGCAGCGTACGGCTGTTACAACTGAAAGTTTGTTGTATGGTGCAATGGATGGAGCCATGAAATTTGTTAAGGGTGATGCCATTGCCGGAATGGTTATTACCGTTGTTAACATTATTGGTGGTATTAGTATTGGCGTTTTGCAGCTTAATATGGCGGCAGGCGATGCTTTAGATTTGTATGCAATTTTAACCATTGGGGATGGTCTTGTTTCCCAAATACCTGCTTTGTTAATATCTATTACTGCTGGTATTGTAGTTACTCGTGTATCTGGTGATTCTGAAGGTGGTCCTTTAGGTGGTGAAATGACAGGTCAATTTACCGCCCAACCAAAGGCTATCATGGCTGCTGGCGGTGTTGCCATGGTTATGGCATTGGTGCCCGGTTTTCCTAAAGTTCCTTTTATTATATTTGGTTGCGTACTATTATTTGCTGGTTATAAATTAAGCCGCCGCAATGCTAACGGAGTTGGAACCGTAGATGAACAGTTGGCTGCCGCAATGTCGCAAAATTCTGAAAATATGAAGAATCTTCCAACTGCGACAGAAGATGAAAGCTTTTCCATTACCGTGCCGTTGATGATTGATTTAGCAGAAAACTTCAGAAATATTCTTAAGCCTAAGGAACTTAATACATCCATAGCTCAGGTGCGTAGGGCTTTATATCATGAATTGGGTGTACCTTTTCCGGGAGCGCAATTACGCTTTAACAATCAGCTTGAAGATAATAATTATGTAATTTTATTACACGAAATACCCTCTAGTCGAGGTTTTGTTTTACCAGAACAAGTGTTATTGCGAGAGCAAGCCGAAACTTTAAATATGATGGGCTTTTCTTATACAGAAAGTGAACATTTTCTGCCTGGTCTTCCTTGCCTTTGTGTAAATGAAAAACAAATCCCACTTTTGAAAAAAGCAAATATGCAGTATTTACACTCATCACAAGTTTTGGCACATCATTTAAGCTATGTACTTAAGCGTAATTGTGGTGATTTTTTGGGTATTCAAGAAACTCGTTTTTTACTATCGCAAATGGAACTTCGTTTTGCTGAACTTGTGAGAGAAGTACAAAGAATTATGCCTGTTCAGCGCATAGCCGAAATATTGCAAAGGCTTGTACATGAACAAGTAAGTGTGCGTAATTTACGTCATATTTTTGAAGCAACGGTCGATTGGGGGCAAAAAGAAAAGGATATGATTTTGCTTGTCGAATATGTTCGCAGTTCTCTAAAAAGACAAATCAGTTATCAATATGGTACATCTTTAAATATGCTACCAGCTTATCTTTTGGATACCAATCTGGAAGATGAAATTCGCTCTGCCATACGCCAGACTTCATCCGGTGCATATTTATCCTTAGACCCAAGCGTAACATCACGCTTTCTTCAACAATTAAAAGCGGAAATAGGAGTTTTCCCTCATATACCGCCTATTCCAGTGCTTTTAACCAGTATGGACATAAGACGCTATGTGCGCAAACTTGTAGAGGCTGAATATGAAGACTTACCTGTAGTATCATATCAAGAACTTACACCGGAAATTACTGTGCAACCTTTAGGTAGAATTACTTTATAATTAAACAAGCTTGACTAGTTTGAAGTTTGAAATCTTTTTGCCTTGGAGAGGAACATAATGTATGGCTAAAGAATTAACAAACTCCCCTGTTGTACGTCAGAAGATTTTGAATAATTCCCTTGTTTTACAGCAACTTAAATCTGATATGCAGTTGGGCGGAAGGTTTTTTGAAAATGAGCTTGTTTTCACAAAATTGCAAGTTGGCGAAATTCTTGATGTTGCCTTGCGGACCATAGAAAGCAAATCTGGGGGAGATACAAAATTTATTAATCAACGAGATATTAACTATCTTCCCACGGCACTTGTAGGTGAAAACTATCGTAAAAACTTTACTGATAGCTTGGGTGCTTATGTTGATTTAGTAAGAGTTAAATATCCAATATATACAAATAAAATTTACCAAATAGTTTTTCGTGAAAACGCTGTTGTTGTAATGGTTGCTGCCGATAAAATTTCTAGAGAGCTTTTACGCAGCATTATTATAGAAATTATTGCAAATGGTGAGCTTTCTGAAGCTATAAAAGTGGAACTATTAGACGCTAAAATGAGTTTGAGTTAAACACTTATAACTGTTCAAGGAATAATTTAATCTGTGCTTTAATAAATTTATAATTTTATTTTTATATAACCTTTTTTCTTTAAGGAGTGTTCACATGTTTGACAGTATGATTTTAGGTCAAGAGTATAGCAGAAAAGAATTTAAAGCCATGGAAGGGGAATTGCGCATAAGGCTTTTCCAATTACAAAAACAGTGTGAAGAAAATAAAATTGCTGTATTATTAACTATTTTAGGTGTAGATGGGTCGGGACGTGGTGCGCTTGTTAACACTCTTTCATCATGGCTTGATATTAAAAAATTAAGCAATCACACTTTTTGGAATACTAACGATTCAGAAAGTCATAGACCTGATGCGTGGAAATATTGGGTAAAATTACCGGCTTATGGTGAATTTGGAATCTTTTTTGGCGGCTGGTACGATGAAGCTATTCGCAAAGCTTCATATGGTAGTATTGATCAGCAAGCTTTAAATGAAACCATGCACAAAAGGGTGCAATTTGAACACACTCTTGCGGAAAATGGCTATGCTTTAGCAAAGTTTTGGCTTCATTTAGATCAGGATGAACATAGCAAAAGGCGCAAAGCTCGTCTTAAAGAGCAAGGTTCTTGTCGCTTTACGCCATATGATCAAGAAAGTGAAAGAAAATACACGCAACTTATTGAAACTGTATCAAAAACCATTACCATGACTGATAGAGAATATGCACCGTGGTATATTATTGATGCCTATGATAAGCGTTTTTGTCATGCATCGGTGGCAAAAGCAATTATTGAACGCTTGGAAAGTGTTGTTGAGGCAAAAATTCAACTTAAATTAGGACAAGTTGTGCCTAAGCCTGAAACTATAGAGTTTTCGGAACTACCTGAATCAATAGAAAAAAAAGTTAAGAAACCTGTAACAGTATTGGACAGGCTGGATTTATCGCCCACGTTGGAGCGAGATAAGTATAAAAAGGAATTGAAAAAACTTAAACAAGAAGTGTTTCAGTTGTCCTTTAAAGCATATCAAATGGGCATTTCCTCAACTTTAACCTTTGAAGGATGGGACGCAGGTGGTAAGGGTGGTACCATCAGGCGTGTCGCATCCGCTGTGGATTCACGCATTACGCGTATTATTCCGGTAAGTGCGCCTACAGATGAGGAGTTGGCGCATCATTATTTATGGCGGTTTTGGCGACATGTACCCCTTGCTGGCTATGTGACAATTTATGATCGCACATGGTATGGACGTGTTTTGGTGGAAAGGGTTGAAAAGTTTGCAAAGCCTAATGAATGGAAAAGAGCTTATGCCGAAATCAATAATTTTGAAGAACAATTGGTTGATGGCAAGAATATTTTGCTAAAATTCTGGTTGCATATTTCTGAAGATGAACAACTTAAACGCTTTAAAGAAAGGGAAAATACCCCTTGGAAAAATTATAAACTTACAGATGAAGATTGGCGCAACCGTGAAAAATCTACTGATTATAAAGTTGCGGCCGATGAAATGTTTATGCGTACCAATACAGAATATGCACCATGGCATATTATTCCGGCTAACTCAAAATATTATGCACGCATTGAAGTACTTAAAATCTATCGTGATGCACTAAAGAAAGCTTTGAAAATAGCTTTTAAGGAACATAAAGAGCTTGATTGTGATAAGGATGGTTAATAATTTTTTAGGAAACGCTGATTTATTCTTTTCTTTCTTGGGAAAAATAATAAATTAGCGTTTCCCAAATTATAGCGTTTTATCCATTACCACCACTGGTCGGTGGAAGTTTTACAACTTGTGAAAGACTTGTCACAATTCCTGATATGTCAGCGATATTTTGAGGAACAATCATGGTTGTGCCTTTCTTGGCAATATTTCCGTATTGCTGTATCCATGACTCGGCAACACGCAAGTTAGCCGCTGCCACGCCGCCATTGCTGCTCATTTCATTGGCTACCATTCTAATACCTTCCGCTGTAGCTTTGGCCACAGTCTCAATAAGAGCAGCCTCACCTTCTGCTTGGTTTTTTAGGGCTTGCATTTTACCTTCAGATTCAGCAATAAGAGCAGCCCTTTCGCCTTCAGCCTTGTTTATTTGTGCTTGACGTTGACCTTCAGATTCAGCAATTACCGCTCTTTTTTCTCTTTCGGCGCGCATTTGCTTTTCCATGGCCTGCATGACGCTTTCAGGTGGTGTAATGTCACGAATTTCATAACGCAAAACTTTAATGCCCCAAGGGGATGTGGCCTCGTTCAATGCCGCAACAACCTCTTGGTTAATGGTTTCTCTTTCTTCAAACGTGCGGTCAAGTTCCAACTTACCTATTGATGAACGTAAAGCCGTTTGAGCTAATTGTATGGCTCCGCTTAAAAAATCATCAATTCCATAAGCTGACTTTTCCGGTGTTATTACTTGCAGGTAGATGACACCATCCATACTTACCGAAACGTTATCTCTTGTAATACAAGTTTGTTGCGGTACATCAAGTACAAGTTCTTTTAATGAGCGTTTATAGGCAATGTTATCCAAAAAAGGAATCAGAATATGAAAACCGGCATAAAGTACTGTGTGAAATTTTCCTAATCTTTCAACTATGTATGCTTCTTGGTTAGGTACTATTTTTGCTGTTTTATACAGGGTAACTATAACAATTGCGGCAATTAATGCTAATACTATTGTGGATGAACTGAACATAATTTCTCCTAACAATTAATGAATTGGTTTGACTATAATTAATTGGCTATCGTTAGCATCGATTTTTTCTATGATCACCATGGTATCTTTTGCGATGTCCACATTAGACCTTGCTCGCCAAAAACTGCCGCCAACAAAGATTTCGCCTTCGGTGTTCGGCGTTATTGCTTTTTTTACTATTGCCTGTTGACCGAGGTAGGCAAAGTTTTCTGTAATTGGATTTTTTTGCTGTCCGCCTTTGAAACCGGTAAATATGTTTTTAAATCTGCTACGCATGAAGAATAAGCTAAAGCAGGTTACAGTTATAAAAGTAATTATTTCTTGAGGAGTTCCGGGAAAAAGGTAGGCTGTAAGTGCAGCACCCCACGCTCCAATGCCAAAAAATATAAGTATAAAGGATAGCGTTGCAAATTCCAATAACATTAAGATAGTTCCTGCAATAAACCAAGTAAGCATGTTTATTTCCTCTCAATATAATGCTAACTAGCGTCTTTTTACTTTAGAAAGAAGAGCGGAAAACACTGACCATAATATTTTAAATTTTACAAGCTTAGAGGCAAGTTTGAAAATATTCATAGACAAATTTTATCCTTGTTTATTATTTATGTGGCTATTGTCTTTAGTCAGTAAGTATATTCTTAGTTGTGTAATGATTCATTGTTGAACGTGATTTGTAAAGGCATGGACTGCCACGTCGAGTCGCACAAAATCAGTGTCTTAACAAAAAAAGCGGTGCGACTCTCCTCGCAGTGACCTACGGTGACACGCAAAGTCATTGCGAGAAAAAACGCTCCTAAATCTATGTTAAACATTAGAATGATTAGCGTTTTTTCTTGGCAATCCATTTTTCAAACTATGTTAAAACAACAAAGCTTTCCCAAATAAAATCAATAATATATCTAGAATATATTTCAAAAAATATTATTTGCTGACTAAAGGCAATAGCCACATTTATTTATAAAGTGTTCCTCAAAAAAAATCCTTCCAAAAAATAAAAAGGGAGCAAAGGCTCCCCTTAATTTATATTGAATAAGCTAAGTTATTTGAAAGCTTTTTCAAAATTTGGCACAACTTGCTTTTTACGGCTCATAACACCGTCAAGCCATACGGACTTATCAGTGCAAGCAACGCCAAAGGCTTTTTCAACAACGCTTGGATCGTCAGAAACTACAAGCATTTCAGAACCTTCTTTCATAATATCAGTCAAGAGCAAGAATACTGAATGACGTCCTTCAGCTTTTACGCTGGAAATTTCAGCATAAAGACCATCTTTAACCTTATCTAAAATGCTCAAATCAACAACTTCTAATTGACCAATACCAACTTTATTGCCATTCATGTCGAAATCTTTGTAATCACGGAAAACAAGATCCTTCATGGAAGCACCGTCAACTGCACTCTTTACAGTAAACATTTCCATGCCAAGAGCCATAACATCGCTAATGCCACACACTTTTGCAAGTTCTTCAACTGCTTTTTTATCAGCGTCGGTGCAAGTTGGAGACTTAAACATAACTGTATCAGACAAAATTGCACACAAAAGGCAACCGGCTATGTTTTTTGGTAATTCTACATTGTAAAAGTCGTACATAGCCTTAATTACTGTACCAGTACAACCTACAGGCCATGTCCAGATTTCAAGCGGATTAGAAGTAGTTACGTCGCCAAGCTTGTGATGGTCTACAATACCGATAACTTCAGCACTGTCAAGACCTTTGGGGCCTTGAGCTAAATCGGAAAAGTCAACTAATACAAGCTTTTGACCTGCTACATCTTCCACAACAGAAGGAGCAGCTACGCCAAATTTTTCTAAAACAAATAGTGTTTCAGGGGTGGGGGCACCTTGAGCTACTGCTTGAGCAGTGGTTCCACGTTTGGTGTACAAATCTGCAACGGCAATGGCAGAAACAATACTGTCGGTATCTGGATTCATATGTCCTATAACAAGTGCAGCCATGAAAAACTCCTTAAAAAAAACAATTAGTTGAAATTTTAATTACAAGTATATAGCTTTATACTACATTAACACATTGTGCAATTTAGCACAAAAGCTATACAATGCCAAGTACATTTTTAAGGCAAAATTCTTCTGAAATTTTTTTTAAGACATAATTTTATGAATTTATTTTATTTTTAGGGTGAATATTTTTATAAAAGTTACGATATACATAAATGTAAAAAGCTGAAAAGTGTAACATTTATATGGATGCAGCTGTAAACAAAAATTGTTTTTAATAGTTATCTTAGTGATATGCTTAAAGCTGTATTTAAAAATATTTTAAAAAAAAGTCTTTCTTTTCATAAAGACTTTATATAATATCCAACTAAAGACTGCAATACAAAATATTCATTTTGAAGGGAGTTTTTTATGACCAAATTTAACCAACGCTATGCAATTGATGGTATTGACCTTGATGCTATTTATAATCGTAATGAGTACATTGTGCGAGCTGAGCTCAAAATGATTCTTGAAAGTGAAGATTATGGTCTAACAACCAAGGATGTACAAGATGTATATGCTCTAACTCTTAATGATTTTCCGGCGCACTACATTCATACCGGAACCATTGTGCTTTTTCCAAAGGTACAAAAACAAGAGGTAAGAGAAAAAATTTATGATAACATCACTTTTGTACAAACACGCCCAAAGGTTTAACTTTTCCTCTAATCCATTTTTATGATATGAAAAATTTTTACCAAGTTCAACTAAAACGCACTGACCTTATGGAATTTGAAAGTTATTTGGCAGATGCTTTGCGTGGCATTTTATTATTTGCTAGCTACAGTATTTATTATCCAAAAGCTGAATTATTTCCTACTGAACCACAATATATAACTAGGGAACGATCTTTGCTTTTGCCACTTTGTCATGATGGTATGGCTCTTGGAGTGTTTATGGCAAAAGGGGTGGAAGCACGCAATGTTAAACGCTTAAATCCTTCTCTAGATGCTTTGATTGCTTTATGTATGCAATATATTTTATGTATAAAGCAAAGTCGTATTGATGAAGTGACCGGTCTTGAACGTATGCTACGCTTGCTTGAGCGTATGGAGCATAATGTTGAGATGGTGCGTACGTATTATAATGATGGTTCTGATACACAAGTTGCTTTGCACAAAGCCTGTATGGGTCTTATTGTTTTACGTTGTCCGGCACTTGATTCCTTGGCAGCGGAATTTGGTTATGCTTTTGCAACAAAGGCTTTATCAGAATGGACAAAGGCTTTAAAGGAAAATTTGCCTCAAGAAGTTTTAGCGGCAAGAAGTGGAGAAAATGAGTGCGCCTTACTTTTGCCAGCAGTTTCTCGAACTTCATGTAGTGCTTTTGCCGAAGAAATTATGGCAAAAGTTGATGCTGTAACTTTAATGCATGAACCTACAAAACGTACTATAAGTTTGCATTCTGTCTCCGGTTTTGCCCTATACCCACAAGATATGGAAAATACTCGTATGTCTCTTGGTGTTGCAGAGCAAGGTCATTATATTTTGCAAAAGGCTAGGCATGCGGCTCATATGGCCTATGAAAGAAGCCTGTTTTTATCTAAAAAAGAGAAAAAACTTGTCCAAAATCGTTATTTAGCATATGCAAGAGTGCTTGCACAAGGTGGAATTATTCAGGATATACTTTCACATGGGCAAGTGCTGACCAACCTTGGCCGCCAA
>CAYJDL010000011.1:15193-19716 GCA_964368885.1 uncultured Desulfovibrionaceae bacterium
GGAAGGTCAGTATTTTTCTGTTTGGGGGCAAAAAGATGATACATGGCAGCGAAAAGGCGAAATTGTCTTAATGGCAGTACGAAATTCTCATTCTGTTGCTGATATTTTACATCTTTATGATGCGGCTTGGGCTTGGCAGCAAGGAGATAACTTGCGTCTTGTTGATGTGCAGCAATCAGCGCAGCTGACAGGGCAAGAGCAAGAGGCAAAACTAGACTCAGACCAGCAGGTAGCATCTTTGATTCAAGGAAAT
This sequence comes from uncultured Desulfovibrionaceae bacterium, assembly GCA_964368885.1. Classification (GTDB taxonomy): domain Bacteria; phylum Desulfobacterota; class Desulfovibrionia; order Desulfovibrionales; family Desulfovibrionaceae; genus CAYJAD01. Next base: position 15,447 of record CAYJDL010000011.1, read on the forward strand.
TTACAGTTAAAAATGCCTTCAACCGAAGTATTGCTTTCGCATGGGGATTTTTTACGCCAACTAAGCACAGCCTCTGAACAGCATGCAAGTTTTAGTTTGGCTTTGGTGCGAGTTTTAGCGGAAACTAATTCTGACCTTAGCAATAAAGATGCTATTGAAATATTTTTAAATTTATATCACCAAGGTCAAGATGAGGAAAGTAAACATTCGGTATTTAAACCTTTTGATGGAAAAAAAGAAACCCTACCCACTTTTATGGGGCGATATGGTGAAACAAGTTTAATTTTCTTTCATCCGGCTATAACGTCACAAGCTTTGGAACAAGATTATAAAACTTTAATACAATATGCTAAAGAAGCAAAAATACATGTTACTGTCGGTTTGGCAAGTTATCCTTATTTGCAGGCCAATAAAAGCGATATTTTAAATTATTGTCATAAAGCTCTTGAGCTTGCCTTACTTTTGCCAAAACCACAAGTGGGTTCAATGGGTTCTTTAGCATTTAATATCAGTGCTGATCAGCGTTATAGCCGAGGCGATGTTTTTGGGGCGGTGGAGGAATATAAGCTTGCTATTTTGGCTGATGCTGAAAATACCATGGCTTGGAATTCTTTAGGAGTATGTATGGCTGCGTTAAATCGCTTTAGTGATGCTAGACAATACTTTCAAGAATCTCTGAAGCTGTTAAAGAAAAATATTCCTGACGTACAAACTTCTGATGCGCAAAATTTCGAAGCGGGCGAAGAAGTTATTAATACTGAACTTGCTTCTACCCTTTATAACCTTGGTACAGTGTGTCAAAGTCTTGGAGATATTCGAGCGGCAACCAAGTATTTTAAGCAATGTATCACAGTTAATGATGCACATTATTTTGCTCAAATTCGACTTGGTCAATTGGCAGAAAAAAGCGGTAAGTTACAACAAGCTAGACAGTATTATAATCAAGCTGTACAGTGTGAACAAAAGGCTCATAAAGATAGTCTTGAGGGGCATGGCAGTAGTACGGGCATGGTCTATCGACATTTGGCAAGAGTTGCCTTGTTGCAAGGAAAAAATGCTGAGGCTAGGGAATTATTGCATGAAACTTTATTGCATAATCCACAAGACGCCGTAGCTCTTTGTATGCTGGCACAAGTATATTTAGAAGGTGGTGAAGATCCCGCAATGTCTGAAATGTTGGCTAGAAAAAGTGTGGGTTTGCGTCCTGAATATGCTCCAGCTTGGCGAGCTCTTGGGCAAAGTTTGCGAGCTCTTGGACGAGAAGCAGATGCCCTTAATGCTGAAGATAGGGCGTCTACTTTGTAAGTAATCTTAAATAGATATAAAATGCGTTTAAGTAGTATTTACCTAAGGCTAAATATTTGATAAACTTGTCTTAGCAGATAGTTAGATTAAGTTGCAGAGGTGTTATATGTTTTTTTCAATTAAAAAACATCTAAGTGTTTCGTTTTTTTGTATGCTCTCTATATGTGTTTTTAATAGCTTAGATGTTACCAAGGCTAATGGTCAAGAGCAAGAAATTCGTGGTGAGCTTTGGTCGGGTTCAATATATTCCTCAACTTTTAGAGCTGGTGTTTGTATTGATGACAATGATGCTGTGCATGGAGTATTATTATTGCGTTTGAAAAATGGTCAAGAAGATGTGTATCACTTTCAAGGCAATAAAAATTTAAAAAATGTTTTTCATATTATGCATAGGGACGGACATTTATTTAGCGGTAAAATTGTTAATGCTACTAATGTTAGTGGAACTCTTAAGACAAGCAAGGGCTTTGAAATCGAATTAAATGGAAAAAGGGAAATAGAAGTGTTGCTAGGTAAAAATTGTCGTCCTTTATAATAATTAAATTATTTACAAAAAAAGATTATGCTTTATGAGGAATATATAATGCATAAAAGCTTAAAAAATCCTTTATTTTATTGTGTAGCTATATGTATACTTTTGATGGGTAACATTGCAAACGCCAAAGATTTAAAGCTACATATTTATGATGCTACGGCTGGTGAGGTGCGCAATGGTAAGCAACATATCTCTTTTTCGCTGAACGTTAAAAATCGTATGCATGGTGAGCGTTTGCATCGTTTAAATTTTTTGCAAGTGGAAATAACAGGAAGATGGGGAAATGGTCATTCAGAAACATATAGACGCAAGGTAAAAGTAAATCATGATTTTTATCCGCCCTTACATCCAGGAAGGATGGTTGAGTTCACAGTTGACTTTCACCGCAAAGTAAATCCTCATAAAAATATGTTTAGATATAAGAAAGTTAAAATACGCATCTTAAAGTATAATTATGAGTAAGTGAGGAAAAATATGAATACAGAATTTATACAGGACGGTACGAATTTAACTGTAAACCTAACTGGTCAGCTTGATACAACATCAGTTCCAGCGCTTGAAAGTCAATTAATGGAAAGATGGGATGGCATTACAAATCTAATTTTTAATTTTAGTGCTGTTGAATACATTTCTTCTGCAGGATTGAGAATTATGCTAATTGCCAATAAGCATATGTCAAAGTGTGGGACAATGACTTTATGTAATGTCAATGCTGATATTCGTGAGATATTTGCAATGACAGGCTTTGACACCCTATTAAACTTTGCATAAAAATTATGGCTAGTAATATTACAATTTTTCAGCATGGTGGGCAAAATGCTCTTGTGCTTCCGGCTAAGTTAAGTAGTTTTGATACGCTTAAATCTTGGCTTGCGGCCATTGCAAAGGAATTGAATTTAACTGAAAAAACTAAAAATCATCTTTTTGTGGCGGCAGATGAAGTTATTACAAATATAGTTAATTATGCATATAATGATGATCTAAAAAAGGATAAAGCAGAAATGACTTTAGAAATAAGCTTTGACCATAGTGCGCAAATGCTTATTCTAAAATTTTTTGACAGTGGTGTTGCTTTTGATCCTTTAAACGCTCAAGAACCGGATATATTAGCCAATTTAGACGATCGAACTGTTGGCGGTTTGGGTATTTTCTTGGTAAAAAAAATCATGGACAGCGTAGAGTATCATTATGAACATGAGCAGAATGTTTTAATACTAAAAAAGATTGTTGACTTTATTACTGATGACCCTTCCAGAATAGAGCCATAAGTGTAATATCGTCAAATTGTTCGGCATCTCCTGTGTGTTCGACAACAGTAGAATATACATCTTGCACAATACAATGTGCGGATTTTTCACAGTTTAAAGCTTTCAAGAGGCGATCTTCACCAAATTGTTGCTGATTCGGTGACATTGCTTCACTTACACCATCGGTATAAAGTAAAATAGTATCATCGGGTAAGAGGTTTATTGTTTTATTTACATATTGCGCACCTTCAACAATTCCGAGGGCAATCCCCTTTGGTAGTTCTAGTTGTCTTATGTTGCTGTTACTTTTACGCAATAATATGGGTGCGTTATGTCCGGCATTGGTGTAGATCAGTTCGCCGCTATGTATATTTAAGATACCACAAAATACTGTAACAAACATGCAGTTTTCATTGTCTTTTGCAAGTTCTGTATTTACCGACCGTAAAACATTTGCCGGATTTTGTTCATGCTCGGCAATTCCCTTTATAAGCGTTTTGGTGACGGCCATAACCAAGGCCGCCGGAACGCCTTTGCCCGAAACATCCCCAATGGAAAAAAAGAGTAGCTCTTCATTTAAAATAAAAAAGTCATAAAAATCTCCTCCAATTTCACGAGCTGGAACAAGCTTAGCGAATATATCAAATTCTTGATATTTAGGAAAAGGAGGGAATTTTTTAGGAAGAAAACTTGCCTGAATACTTTGTGCAATTTTCAATTCACTCTCAATGCGTTCCTTGGCAACAGTTGTTTGCGTTAGGGAGGTTATGTATTCCCTTAAAGAATTGCGCATAAGGTCAAAGGCCGTAGTTAATTGACCTATTTCATCAAGAGTTTTCACTCTTGGCAAATCAGTATCTAGCTTACCTTGAGCTATTTCTTCTGTGCTACGGCTTAACTTGCGTAATGGTTTTGTAGCTCTGTGCGCCACGACGTTTACCAACAAAGTAATGCCTAAAATGCCTATAACTGTAAGTAAAACAACAATAAAAGTCTGCTGATGCAATTTAAAATAAATTTCAGCAGTAGGAACACAAAGGGCTAAGCTCCATCCGCTTGAGGGAAGTACATTGTAAATAACTTTTAGATTTTCGTCGCCTTGCATGCTGTTGACTTCAATCATTCCCTGTTTGCCCTGAGTCATTTTCTTGGCTAAACTTTCAAGCCACGGCACATTATATTT
>CAYJDL010000011.1:19726-21609 GCA_964368885.1 uncultured Desulfovibrionaceae bacterium
AATATGATAAATTGTTCTGTCAGATTTTGCATTAAATTTTTTATTGCGGTGAACTATCAGATTGCCATCACGGCTTAAAATAAATGCATATCCTGTGTCATAAATTTTAATATTATTGACTAATTCTTGCAACCATCCAATGTGAATGTCAGCAGTAACTATAGCAAAAAACTGTTGATTACCTTGGGCATCGTTTTTATACACCGGCACGGAAAACGTAGACATAAGCGCATTTCCGGCACCTTTATCAAAATATGGCTCACTCCAAAGGGCTTTGCCCTCTTGTTGAGGCTTTAAATACCAATTATGCTTCCAATACTGGTAATCATCATCAGCAAGATTGCTTTTTTGAATGCTTCTGCCATTTTTATGGTAATATGGTGCATAATATTGCAAATTATCATCAAATGCCCAAGGATAGAAGGCTATAGTAGCACCATAAACATTGGGATTTGACTTAAGAAATTGAATAAGGGCTTTTTCGATTTGATTTTTGGTAAATGTTTCTTCGCTAAGGCTTTTGGCAAGGTATAAGGGAACTTGTTCCACATTTTGTAAAATACGTTCAATTTTTTCGGTAGTTGCGATTGTTAGGGACTGAGCTTTATCGAGGCTAAGTTCTTCAATCACTTTTTTTGATTGAAAGTAACTATAAGAAAAAATAGATATAAACACAATACTTGTAGCTAAAATAATGTATATGCTAAGACGTCTAGAGAATTGTAAATTGTTAAACATATATTCCTCATGTACAACAGGCTTTGCACTTCAAGCTAGGGAAGATCTTACATCACTTCCTCAAAACGCTTGGGAAAGACTTTTGCCACTCACAAACTTTGAGCAAAAAATCTTTCCCAAGAAAAATTAATAAATCAGAGATTTATTAAACATCAAAAAGCATTTCCAAATCTTCACGTGTAAGTGATTGCATAGCATCTTGACCGGGAATAATGGCCTCAGCTACGCCACGTTTGGCTTCTTGCAACTTAAGTATTTTTTCTTCAACAGTATTTTGGCAAATAAGCTTATACGAAAATACTTGTTTTGTTTGCCCAATTCGGTGGGTACGGTCAGTTGCTTGATTTTCTACAGCCGGATTCCACCATGGATCATAGTGGATAACGTAATCAGCTGAAGTTAAGTTAAGCCCTGTTCCTCCAGCCTTAAGTGAAATAAGGAAGATGGGAATATCGGGCGAATTATTAAAGGTATCAACTTGTTCAAAGCGATTTTTGCTGGCTCCGTCCAAATAACAAAAAGGAATTTCCGAAGCTTGCAACCACTGGCGTATAATGTGTAGCATTTGCACGAATTGTGAGAACACTAAGACCTTATGACCACCTTCCACAATGTCAGTTACCATATTTTTAAAGGCATCAAACTTTCCTGAAGGAAGATTGTTGGAAAAGCCCGGCATATCAATTTTAAGTAAACGAGGATGACAACAAATTTGACGCAATTTTAACAAAGCATCAAGGATAGACATTTGGCTTTTGCCAATACCTTTTTCATCAACATCAGCAAGAACTTGCATTTTTAGCTTATGGGCTAAAGCAGCATAAAGTTCAGCTTGAGCATCTTCAAGTGCGCAACAAGTGACACTTTCAACCTTAGGCGGCAAATCTTTGGCAACCTCTGCCTTGGTACGACGCAAAATAAAAGGGCGTACCCTTGTGCGTAAATAATCCAAAGTTTCAACATCACCATCTTTAATTGGCTTAACTATGCCACGTTGGAATGAATGTTGAGAACCCAAAAAGCCCGGCATAAGAAATTCAAATAATGACCAAAGCTCGAAAAGATTATTTTCAATAGGCGTACCGGAAAGGCATAAACGCATTCGGGCATTAATATTTCTTACAGAACGGGCGGTAATGGTATTA
>CAYJDL010000012.1:0-2099 GCA_964368885.1 uncultured Desulfovibrionaceae bacterium
AAAACTTCCTTAATCCAATGTGGAATATGAGAAAAAAAACTTTCTATGTGCGGCTCTTGCGGATGTATAATAACATGCAAACTTATAGAAGGGATATATTTTGAATCAGAAAGGTATTCTTTTTGACTTCCAAGAAAGAGTTTACGCCATTTTTGCAAGCAAGGACTACGTTCTTTTGGATGTTCACAAAAAAGTAAATTGCAATTTTCCGGCTCTAAATTTAAGTTCAACGTTAATAAATATAAAGCCCAAGGCGAAGAATCTACAAGAATATGAAGATTGTTAGGTAAGTTGCCTAACAATAGTTGCAACTCATGCTTAAAGTTACGAACTTTATCAACATTACTGTCTAGAATAAGAATTTGAGCATTGGACTTAGTTTCTTTTAACCTTAAAATAAGCTCCTGTGTGTAAAGCTCTTGAGCACCTAAAAGGATATACCACGAACACTTTTTTTCTTGCCCCATTTGTACAAAGCGTTCAATGCTCTTAGATACATTTTGAATATTGGGTGTTTGATTTTGAACTACATCATTGCCATGCTTCCATAAAACCATTTGCTCTGTATATATATTTAAAAAAGAGGTATTGTGTGCCGAATCAGGCATTTAAAAACTCCTTTTTTCTTTCCATTTTTTTGCAAGATTTACAAAATTTTCTGCCCACCAAGGACAACTGGGTGCAAAAATATGACTATATGCAGCAAAAGTTTGACGTAAATATAAACCATCGCAAGCTTGCACTTCTGTCTTTAATAGCTTCCCCATACCTGTCCCTTTATCAAGACCAAAGCAAAAATTTAATTCTTGCGGTTGATTAGCTTGGCATTTTGAGTAATGGAATTCATGCCCCCGCAGGTCTTGTCCAAGAGGATGAAAGGCATTTTCTTTCATAACTTTACCTTGAACATAGCCAAGACCTTGAGGCTTAGAGTGAAAACTTGTGGACACCGGAAAGACGTCGCTCATGGCATAACTCTTGCCTTTACGCAATAAAGTCTTAGCAAGTAACATAAAACCGCCACACTCAGCATAAATAGGCATATTTGCTAAGGAAAATGCTTTAATTTGCTCTAAATGCGCACTAGAGGAAATTTCTTTAGCAAATTCTTCAGGATAACCACCACCAATATATAATCCATCAATTTGCGACCATGGCTTTGGATCAAGGATTGATAAAGGCACAAGCTCTGCTCCTGCATGGATTAGGGCATCAAGGTTTTCTTCATAATAAAACCAAAAAGCAGCATCATGAATATAACCTATACGCACAGAGTTTGCTTGCCCTAACTCTTGCAACCAAAAAGGTTCTGTCGGTTGCAAAGGTACTACATTATTTGCAATATCAATAATTTGTGTTATGTTGCAATTTTGACTGATAAAGTCGCCTAAACTATCTAATGTGGACTGAACTTCTTCACCATGACTTTGACATAAACCCATATGCCGTTCAGGCAAAGGATTTTCCTTTAAACGAGGTAAAGCACCTAAAATAGGAATATCAGTATATAATTCTATAGCTTGACGTACAATATTTTCATGACGACCAGAACCAACTTGATTGAGAACAACTCCGGCAAGCTTAATATTTTGCTCAAAATTTTCTAAACCTTGAAGAATTGCAGCAGAGGTGCGAGTCATTTTAGTAATGTCTAAAGACAAAATAATGGGAATTTGTAATGTCTTAGCTAAGTAAGCTGTTGAACAAGATCCATGCACATCTTGCCCATCAAAAAGTCCACGATTACCTTCTGTTACAGTCAAAGTATAGGCTTTTTGAGACCAAGCATGAGTAAAAAGAGCGCAAAGACGCTGTGAGGATAAAAAAAATGGATCCAAATTAGTGCATGGAGCACTAGATGCAACATTTAACCAATGTGCATCAATATAATCCGGTCCTTTTTTATAAGGCTTTACCTTATGCCCCTTTTTGGTTAATGCTCGACATAAACCAAGAGAGAGGAGGGTTTTTCCCCCTCCCCCTCGTATAGATGATATAAGAATGCGTGGAATATGCATAATACGCTAAATTAAACAATTTTTCATAAAATCATTTAATATGTTTAATTATCAATACGAGAATTTGGAGCTTCCTTGGTA
>CAYJDL010000012.1:2109-4540 GCA_964368885.1 uncultured Desulfovibrionaceae bacterium
TTTCACGTAATCCAGAAGCAGAAATTTCGCAATAATTAGTATTATTTCGTAATTCTTCTAAATTTTTAGCACCAACATAACCCATACCGGAACGTAATCCTCCCATGAGTTGATAAATAGAATCCATAACACCGCCACGATACGGTACACGCCCAACAATACCTTCTGGAACTAATTTCTTACTGGATGCTTGGAAATACCGATCGGAAGAACCTTCCTTCATGGCGTCAATAGAACCCATACCTCGATAAATTTTATAGGTTCGACCTTGATATAAAATAGTTTCACCCGGGCTTTCTTCGGTTCCGGCAAAAAGCCCACCGATCATAACTGTATGCGCACCCATTGTCAAAGCTTTGGCAATATCACCGGAAAATTTAATACCACCATCTGCTATACAACAACGATCAAATTCATTTGCAGCCCGAGCTGATTCTTGAATGGCAGTTACTTGAGGCACGCCAACTCCTGCTACTATACGAGTCGTGCAAATTGACCCTGGACCAATTCCAACTTTTACTGCATCAGCTCCTGCCTTAAAAATAGCCTTTGCTCCCTCATAAGTTCCTACATTACCAGCAACTAATTGACAGTTTGGAAAGGCAGATTTAATGGCTTCAATGCTTCTTATTACATTTGCGGAATGCCCGTGAGCAGAATCAAGCACCAAAACATCAACACCTGCATCTAATAAAGCTGAAGCTCTCTCTAAATCACCAACTCCAATGGCAGCTCCTACTCGTAAGCGACCCTTATCATCCTTACAGGATGTAGGATATTTTTGAACCTTATCAATGTCTTTCATAGTAATTAAACCACGCAAGCTATTATGCTCATCTACAACAAGTAACTTTTCAATCCTGTGAATATGCAAATGTTCTTTAGCTTCTTCAAGCGTGGTACCTATGGGCACAGTAACCAAATTTTTTGAAGTCATCACTTCTTTTACTAAAATATTAGTTCCATTCTCTATAAAACGTACATCTCGATTGGTTAAAATACCAACCAAAATATCTTCATCTACAACCGGCAGTCCGGAAACCCGATAATCTGCCATAAGATCTAAGGCCTTTTGAACTGTATCATTAGAAGAGACAGTAATAGGGTCTAAAATCATGCCGCTTTCAGATTTTTTTACCTTTTCAATTTGTAAACGCTGGCGTTCAATAGACATATTTTTATGCACAATCCCAATACCACCCATGCGTGCCAAAGAAATGGCCATAGCAGATTCTGTTACTGTATCCATGGCAGCTGATAGCAAGGGAATACGCAAGGCAATGGAGTTTGTTAGTTGTGTACTAATATCAACAAGGTCTGGAGTTACTTCAGAATATCCGGGCAGTAGCAAAATATCATCAAAGGTAAGGGCTTTTCCCAAATTTGTAGGCATGTTATCCTCGTAAAAAGCTAGGGTAAATAGGCAGATTAACATCTGAACATTAAAAGATAAAAATAATCTTCAAAGTAAAGTATGTCAAGATTTAAGAAGAAAGTTTAATATAATTTAAATAAAGTCCACATAACATTTTGATATATCAATTTTTAATACTTGGTAATTCAATTCTTTATTACTGCTATCAAGTAGCAGTAAAGCAGTTTGCGCTAAATGGGTCTTCAAGTTTTAAGCAAAACATTGGGAAAGACTTCTTGTTCACAAGAAATCTTTCCCAAGAATAAATTAGTCTTACCTTAACTTTGTAAACGTCGCAAATTATCTTTTAATTCAACAGCAAGTTGAGCTAAATCTCTCACAGCAGATGAAGCTTCATTCATGCCACCGCTAATTTCATCAGCAATTTGGCTAACGGATGATGCTACTTGACTAAGTTCTTCAGAAGTAGCTGATTGTTCTTCAGCCGCTGTAGCAATTCCAGTAATTAAAGAGGCATTGTGCTCAGCAAGATTTTGAATTTCGGCTAAAGCCTCTCCAGATGTATTACTTAAGTGTGTTGCATCGCCAATAATTTTTACTGCTTTTTCAAATTGTTCAATGTTAGCAGCAGTTGAACGCTGAATACCTGTAATACTTGCTCCGACTTCGGTTGTAGCACTCATGGTTTTTTCTGCTAATTTACGAACTTCATCAGCAACAACAGCAAAACCACGTCCTGCATCTCCGGCTCTGGCAGCTTCAATAGCAGCGTTAAGAGCTAAAAGGTTAGTTTGATCAGCGATATCAGAAATGACTCCCATAACTGAACCAATAGCCTGAACTTGATCACCTAAGGATTTAATATCATGAGAAAGCTGTAGGGATACATTATTCACTTCACCCATAGCCTGTACCACTTGCGAAACAAGTCCGGCTCCATCACTGGCTTTTTCTTGAGTTTCTCCGGCTTGCACGCGGCATGCGGGGGCTTGGTAGCCACGTACACCCCCCTGGGATTGAATTTGTAAAATTCAGCCGCATCCGGAGCAATTACGA
>CAYJDL010000012.1:4550-11907 GCA_964368885.1 uncultured Desulfovibrionaceae bacterium
ACTGGCTTTTTCTTGAGTTTCACCAGCTTGCACTCGAGCTTGCTCTGCATTGTTAGCAACTTCAAGCACAGTGGCATTCATTTCTTCAATTGCTGCCGCTGCGGTAGCAGTACGATCACGTTGAGCATTACTACCGTCAGTAACTTGATCAACTTGAGCTGAAAGCTGTTCTGAAGCCGTCGCAACTCTATCAGCAATTTCCGTTACTTCTGCGGCAACATCCATAATAGTACGCTGTGTATCTTTAATACTAGAAATATCGGTTATTAACTGTACGATGGAAGCAATATTTCCTTGTCTATTAAGCATAGGTATTGCTGTATAAGTAATATCAATTTTCTTGCCTTTAGGATGAGCAACAGTTTCACTGGTTGCAGGTTGCTTGGTGCGAGAAGCTTTCAGTAAGGCATCTTTATCAGTGCTACAGTCTTCACGAGCAAATAGTTCACTACATTTTTTGCCATCATAATCAGCTCCAGCTAATCTTTGAGCAACACCATTAAGATAGCGTGCTTGTAAGTTATTATCTAGCACTACCACCGGTGAGGTCAAACCGTAAATAATAGCGTTAAAACGATCTAAAATACTATTAGTTCCGTCAATTAAGTTGGCAAAATCTCCTTCGTAAGCTTTTGAATCACCTCTAGCTGCCAAATGCCCATTTTCAATTAGCCCTTCAAGCTTGGAATATTCTTGCATAATATTTTTTAAAGATGCAGGAATAGTGCGCAAAGCAGTAGCTAGCTCTCCTAGCTCATCCTTGCGATTTACTGTTAGCTCTCCACTGAGATTGCCCTTAGCAATTGCTGTAGCAAAATCCACACCTTTTTTCAAAGAACGAACTACGGGAATAAGCAAGATATAGACTACAATTGCTCCCAAAAGCATTGCAACTGCAATAATCATAAAAGTTTGATTGCGTAATTTCGCAAGAGATGCAAACGCTTCGGATTCAATGGCTCTTACTACAGGCATTAATTTTCCGTTAAGAATAGGTTTGCGATAAAAAATGCCTGGCTCACCTGCTGATGTATTAAGCTGCGCAAGACCTTCTGTATTTTGAGAAATCCATGATTTAAGAGTTGGAATTGTAGATAGAGTGTCATTAAAGAGCCACTGCGGATTATTGGAAACAACGACTAAGCCTTCATCGTTAACAACATAAGCAGAACCACCTTCAGGCAAACTTAAAGTACTTAACATTTTATCTAAAAAGTCTACAGAATACGCCACACGCAAAAGACCGAGCACTCTACCATCTTTACGAATAGGCACTGTGATAGAAATAATAGGTTTTTTATCAATGCGGCTCATGTATATGGTTGAAATATAATCTTTTCCAGCCATAGATTCACGGAAATATTCTCGATCTGAAAAAGTATCACCATATTTTTCAAGCTCTGGAGTTGCAGTAGCCCGACTTGCACCTGTAGCATCAAGAATGGCAATACGATCCATTTTTGGATATAGACTTTTTTCATAAACTAAAGCCGCATCAACTTGCGCTCTAACTGCAGGGTCCTGTATATCCTTAGCTAAAAAATCAGTAATAATTGGATTTTTTGTAATACGCCGTGCATCTTCAAGCCCTTGTTCAGCAAAAACCTCTATGTTATGCCCCATAGTTGCACTTTGACTCTCAAAGTTTTTAACCACTGCATTATACAAATCACGCTCAGCATCTGAATAACTAAGGTAACCACTTACGCTAAGCAAAACAATAAGCAAGCCCACAATCGGTATTGAAAGTCTCATCTGCAAATTCATATTGCCTCTCCTTCATTAATTAGCCCAAAATTCATAAAAAGTTCACAACGTAATTATATTACTAAAACAACGCCCTATTGCTTTGTTTGTAAAAATTGCCAAACCATGGTTGGCATAATCATGGTTTGCATATGGTTATTTTTTGGCGTTATATCGCTTAACAGGCGTTGTCTCGCCTTGTGATGCCCTGTATAAATGGAGAAGAGCATATTATACATTCCGGCAGTTTCACTTTCATGCATTCCAAGACAACGTTTATCTACAGACACACTAGATCTGCAAGCATAAGGGCGCACGGAGTAAATACTACAAGCTTTTGAATCATCTAAAAATGGGCAAGGTATGTTATAATCTTCACGCTTATGACTTCCATCATCCTTACCTTCGCCATAAAAAGCTTGCCCCCATGCTAAATAGGATATGCTAATATCTTTAGCTTTTGTATCCCAATTAACCCAATTTTGCAAAAACAACATCTTCGTTTGGACATTTTCCTCTAAAAAAGCTAATATTAACTTAGCTTCAAGTGGAGTGCAAAGAACCAATTGATGACAACACCCACAACACCCCTTAGTACAAACAAAGGGGCTTTTTTGTTCAGCGCAAGCCTTAGCCATAATCAAGCTTTCTGAATCTAAAACTTCGTTGGCTATTTGCAGCAATAAGAGTAATGCTACATCTAAAGATTCAGTCTCAACATTTAGCAAAGCTTCTTGAACGATTTGAAGTTTATCAAAGGATACTTGCATGGTGCTATGAGCAAAATATTGCCTTGTTATTGTTTCTACAACTTTTTGTGATAAGCTTTGTGCTAAAAGATGCGTTTTATCTTCATTCCAAACCATGTTAATTTTTTCTCTAGTTAATATCTTGTTTTGAGATTTGTGCATAAATTTCTCTTCGTTTCATATCGGTACATTAATTAAAAACATTATGCTCTAACATTTTTTTTGATTATGAAAATATTTTATTTTTTTAAACTCCCTAAATATACAAAGCAAACAACATCATAGAACATTGCCTTGACTTGACATTTCAAAAAATATGCCTATTTTTTATTATTACTGAGTAAGGTCTATTGTAAGCCTTTGCACAATGAATGCTGGATGAATCTTGATTGGTTATTTTTGCTCAACTATATTAAAGCATTTTAAGGGGATGGTTGAGCTTTGCACCTAAGTCTAAAAACAACGCAGCAGTTCCCTTTTTACCTCAAGAAATAATTTAATCCGGTATTCCTTCATAACAATGGTAAATTGCATGAAAAGCTGTTACGTAAGGGCAAAAGTCTATTTTGTCAATAATCTTTTATTGTCATAAGAGGTCTAGATATGCGTCCCAAAAAACTTGCTCGTTCCCAAGCTGTAGATGCAGCTTGTATTTTATTTTCTCTTAATACTGATTACAATCAAGTGATAAAAATGATTGAGCAATTAGAAAGAGATGGTTTTAAGCCCAAAAGCATTAATAGAGATTTATTTTGCAAAGAATGGTACGGCTTTGTCCATGCAGCACTTGTTGCGTCTCTTATGGTGAATGCGCCAAATAGCGTCTTAGTCGAATATTTGCGCAACACTTCTGCATTATTGAAAAAATGTAATATTCCAAAAAGTGAAGCTAAACACTTTGTAGATACTCATTTTTCTCCTTATATGGAATTAGTAGGGCAAGGTGCACAAAAACAATGTCCAAAGCGGTTTTTTCAAGTTGTATGTTCCATCAATGAGTTAGAAAATGTACCGAATAGGGCTTTAGCCTTTATTTCAGGTACTATGGCTCTTGTAATGAGTGCTGTTGCGGATAAATTGGAACAATATGAAATCTTAGCAGACTAAATAAAAATAGCACTGCGACTAATAAAAGGCTCCTGCACAATTCATTGTGTGGAGCCTTTGGAGCATTGGCAACCGTCTTAATAAAAGGAAGTTGCCATACGGATCTAAACTGGTTTTTGTACATATATTAAAAATACGGGATTTTGCGGAACAAAACGCATGTCTTGATGCTCTGCTTTGCCAAGACATTTCATTTCATTAACTTGAATTTGTTGACATTGAAACTGCCAGCCTTTTTTTTGAAAATAATTACAAACACTATTAAAAGTCCCAAAAAGTACAGCACTGATAACAATGCGTCCATTTTCTTGCAAAACAGAGCATAAGGCATCTAACAATAGTTTTTCTTGACCATAACCAAGCCCACCGCCTATAAATATTTTTTGGGGTTTTGTAAGGTTTTCATGCAAACATTCAGGAGCTTGACCGTGAATAACGTCCATTGTAAACGCATTAAATTTTTGCCTATTTAACTTAATATGCTCAACTCGGGATGGATTTTTTTCAATGGCAATCACTTGCCCTGCAAGTTTTGTAGCTTCAAGAGCAATAGCTCCCGAGCCTGAACCAATATCCCAAAAAGTATCATCTTTTTGCAACGCTAACAAAGATAGAGCTGTTGAACGGATAACAGGTTTAGAGATTAAATTTTGTTCTTTTTGAAGTAGGCTATGGTCAATGCCTAAATAGCTTTGCATTTTTGTATTTTGTGGAATCACTAAAACGGTGCAAGGCATGCTTGCTTCATGCAGCTTAGCTTCTTCAAGAGAAAAATGGCTAAATTTTTGAATATCTTGTCCCCAATTTTCCACAAGATATAAATCTAAATTGCGAGCACCTCTTTCCCATAATTTTTCTGCTATCAATTTAGGGTTATTGTATTTATCTGTAAGAATACAAATTGCTTTGCCTAAGCTTAACTCAGCATAGAGTTTATGCCAAGCGCAGATAATGCTTTTTTGATCTCTTCCGTGAAGGGAAATGCTTTGTACCTCATGCCAAGGATGACCAAAATGTGCACATAACCTTTGTAAAATACTTATTCCGCAATGAATATTAACTTTGTCCTTGCCAAATCGCTCAACCAAGGTTACGCCAATACCAAAAAATAAGGGGTCACCACTTGCTAAAACCACCACCCTTTGTCCTTGCTCTTGACATATCTGTATAAAATTCAAACTATTTTCTATGGGAGTAGCAAGGCAATGCCATATTTTTTCTTCACTACAGTTAATAAGACTTTTCACTTGTGTAAGAATATGTTTTCCCCCGATTATGACTTTAGCATTTTGCAAGTGAATAAATTCTTCATCTAAAAAACTATGCTGAGCAGTAAATTTAAACCTAGAGAAATCCCAAGAAATAACATGTATTTTATAAATATTTTGCATAACAGCCCTTTAGTCACAGGAAAAACTTTTCCCAGAAAAAAATGATTAATTAGCGTTTCATTAATAACAAAGTAATTAATTATTGTCACAACATTGTCACAATTTCATAATTTTTTTGACGCAAAAATAATTTTTATATTATCCACTGTTTAATGTAAACACTATCTTTAAATAAATGGGAAAGGAAAATGTCAAAAGAGTTAGTTCTTATAGTGGAAGATGAAACAGATATTCGAGAGTTGCTTGCTTTTAACTTGAGCCGAGAAGGTTTTGAAACCTTGGAAGCTGATGATGGTTTAAAAGGCTTAGAACTTGCAAAATCACGTCATCCCAACATTATCCTTTTAGATGTAATGTTGCCTGAAAAAGATGGTTTTCAAGTGTGCCGTGACTTGGAAAAAGACCCAAATACTGCCCACATCCCCATCATCATGCTTACAGCACGAGGTGAAGAGGTTGACCGCATAGTTGGTCTTGAACTTGGTGCCGATGATTATGTGGTAAAGCCTTTTAGCGTGCGTGAGCTTATTTTGCGCATTCGGGCTATTTTGCGGCGTCAGCAACAAGTTAAGCAAAGTCCCAATTTACACAAACATGGCATTCACCTTGATCCATCGGCTCATACTGTAAATTGTCATGGCACTCTTATTGAGCTTACGGCTACAGAATTTCGTTTGCTTGAAGATATTATGCGTCATGCAGGTACTGTTCGTACTCGTGAACAGCTTTTAAATAGTGTTTGGGGGTATCAATTTGAAGGATATGCTAGAACAGTAGATACGCATGTGCGTCGCTTAAGAGCCAAATTGGGAACGGAAGCAGACAACCTTGAAACAGTAAGAGGCGTTGGTTATCGCTTTAAGGCTTAAAAAAAACAGTGACTTGAATCATTTCTTAAGTGAAAATTTTTCCCAAGAAACAAGGATAAATCTGCGTATTCTTAACCCTAATATATATATCTTTTTTCGGAGACAGTATGCCTTTTACATGGAAAATTTTTCTTACTGCATTTAGCATTAGCTTTATTGCTCTTATGATTATTCCAACTGTAGAACTAGTCTCCTCTGAACATTATAATGTATTATTTTTTGTTCTTTGCCTTTTTTTAGCTGTAGCTGTCAGTGCCAGCTTTGTTTTACTTATTTTAAGACCAATGCAAAAAAACATTGCGCATATTCAATCTTTTGTCGAAGGCATTAAGCGTGCAGATTATCAACGTCGCATAAATATTCCTACGGATTCACTTTGTTCGGCTTTAATGATGCCTATTAATGAACTTACAATGCACTTTGAAGAACACATTAAGATGCTTACAACTCAAAATACACAACTCTCAACTATTTTAAATACAATGGAAGAAGGTGTTTTGGTGCTTACTCCAAGTGGAAGTATTCAGCATTACAATAAAGCTTTACAGAGCATGTTTCCAAATGTAGAAAATTGTTTAAAATTACAGGTTGTTGAAGCCATTCCGGTGCCGGGTTTGCAAAATGCAATAGATGCTGTTTTAACCCTCCCGCCAAATGAAAATGGCAACGGTCAGCAACATATGAAAAAAAACTCCGGACCAATACATTTAGAATTATCACCGGGACGCCTTTTTTCTGTGCATATAACCAGAGCCGAAGGCACAAATGACGCTCACCTTGGTGCAGTGGTAGTTTTTCATGATATTAGCCCCATAGTTCGCCTTGAGCGGGTGCGCCGTGATTTTGTTGCCAACGTATCACATGAATTGCGCACTCCTTTAACTTCCATTCAGGGTTATGCTGAAACCTTGGCCAATTCAGAAGACATACCTGAAGAATATAAATATTTTATTGAAGTTATACGAAAAAATGGTGCCTACCTTGCTCGTATGGTAGAAGAATTATTAGCTTTGGCACGCCTTGAAAACTCCCATATCCCTGTTAAAATAAATGGTGTGCATCCTTTCGAAAGTGTTCAAGCAGCCTTAGTTTTATGCAGACAGCAATTAGATTTACGAAATGTACAAGTGCGTGTTGATATTATGCCTGAACTCATGGTTTCAGCCAATGCTCGACACTTGACACAAGTTTTTAGAAATCTTATTGAAAACGCAGGACGATATGCTCCTGAGGATGGAGAAATTTTAGTACAAGCAAAAAAATATGATGCAAATATGACTCTTTTTGCCATATGTGATCAGGGTAAAGGTATACCAAAAGCTGATCAAATGCGCATTTTTGAACGTTTTTATCGAGTAGAAAAACATAGAAGTCAAGGTTCGACCGGCCTTGGTCTTGCTATTTGCAAACACACTGTAGAGCGCTTTGGAGGACAAATTTGGGTGGAAAGTCCTTGTTTAAAGTATGCTACGGTATTTTATTTCACTCTACCCAC
>CAYJDL010000012.1:11917-21095 GCA_964368885.1 uncultured Desulfovibrionaceae bacterium
CCACCTTTTTCGGAGAAAAATGGGCCTGAACCGCCCAAGATTATTGCTGAGAAAGTAAATTTTTTTTACTCAAGTGCTCAAGCTCTTTTTGATGTAAGCTTGGCCTTTCCTGTAAATAAAGTTACAGCTCTTATTGGACCTTCAGGTTGCGGTAAAAGTACATTTTTGCGCTGTTTAAATCGCATGAATGAACTTATTCCCGGCACAAAAATTACAGGCAATATCAGTCTTGATGGAAAAAATATTAATGCCCCCGACGCAGATGTAGTAGCTTTACGTCGTAAAGTTGGTATGGTTTTTCAAAAACCTAACCCTTTTCCCAAAACTATTTTTGAAAATGTTGCTTATGGTTTGCGTGTAAATGGTATTAAGGATGAAACCCTAATTGCTGGTACTGTTGAAGAAGCCCTTAAGCGTGCAGCTATTTTTGATGAAGTAAAAGATAGGTTGCACACTTCTGCTTTGGGTCTATCCGGAGGGCAACAACAGCGTCTATGTATTGCCAGAGCCCTTGCCGTAGGTCCGGAAGTTTTGCTTATGGATGAACCGGCTTCTGCTCTTGATCCCATAGCTACTCAAAAAATTGAAGAAGGTATTCACGACCTTAAACATCAACTGACAATTATTATTGTTACACACAATATGCAACAAGCCGCACGTGTTTCGGACTTTACAGCTTTCTTTTATATGGGTAAACTTATCGAACATGATGTAACTGATACTATTTTTACACGTCCGAGTAAAAAGCAAACAGAAGACTATATAACAGGGAGGTTTGGTTAATGCCCAGTAATGAAACTCAATTACAGCAGATGATTGTCACCTTGCGCACTCGCCTTTTGGTTATGTCTGCCATGGTTGGACTTGCCTTGGATGATGCTTGTAAATCTTTTAAGGAAAAAGATATTGGGCGAGCCAGTGCTGTTATCGATGGCGACGCTGCTATCAATGACCTTGAAAATGAAATTGATGCTAAGGCTTTAAGTATATTAGCTCGTACTCAACCTGTTGCTGGTGATTTACGTTTTGTTGTTGCTGCCTTGCGCATTGTGCTTGACCTTGAACGCATAGCTGATGAAGCAGCAAGGCTTGCTGAATTTACAGTAAATATGGATAATTTCAGCGATGTTGAAGAGGAAATTAAAGAAGATTTAGACGAATTAATGCAGCTTGCTCGTACTATTTTCAGTCAAGCAACAGAGGCTTTCCGTGAAGGGGATCATCAAAAAGCTCTTAAGGTACGCCAACATGAAGACAGCGCAGCCTTATTAGATATGCGTATTATGCATAAACTTAGTAATGCGAAGGATGTTGATGTACAAGCGTCTATTTCTTTTATGCTAATTACCCGTGCTTTAAGTCGTGTATGGGGTAGAGCAATGAACTTAGCAGAACAAACTTACTTTATTTACACAGGAGAAAATTTAAAACATAGACGAGTTTAGTAAGAAAACTCTGAATAATTTTTTTCTTGAGAAAGACTTTTTATGCACAAAAAGTCTTTCTCAAATCAATTTCAAAAAAACTTTTATTAGAATTTTTTGAAGGAATCCAGTCATACAAATGAGAAAAAAGAACAAATCAGCACTAAAAAAAGTAGAATATAATGTTATCTCTTAGCATCTCCACCACTGATCCTATGTATAATTTAGCCCTAGAAGAATGGCTTTTTACTCAAACCAAGCCAGATAGTCAGGGTTTTTTTTTGCTTTGGCATAATAAGCCATCAATTATTGTAGGACGACATCAAAATACATTTCAAGAAATTAATCAAGAATTAGTCACAAAATACACTTTGCCTGTCGTAAGGCGCATGACCGGAGGCGGTGCAGTATATCATGATTTAGGCAATGTTAATTATTCCTTTATTCGCCCTTTAAAAAAATCTGAAAAAGGCGAAATCGATTTCAAATTTTTTTTAAGTCCCATTGTTAACGCCTTGCAAGAACTTGGCTTAAACGCTCAATATAGTTCACGCAATGATATTACTATTAATGAGCGAAAAGTGTCCGGATCAGCGCAATTGCGCCGAAATGGTAATGTTTTACACCATGGAACATTACTTGTTAACCTTGATTTAGATATGCTTACCGCTGTTCTTACAGTATCGCCCGATAAATATTTATCTAAGGGAATCAACTCAGTACGCAGTCGAGTTACCAATATTCAAGACCTTTTATTAGCTCAAGGAAAAGTGTTGAGTATGGAAGATATTAAGGCACATCTAATACAATGTATTGCCCCTAAAAGCATGACTTTAGATAATACATCTCAAAAAGCAATACTTGACATTATGCAAGAGAAATATGCGAATTATGCTTGGAATTATGGTCGTTCTCCTGCTTTTACTGAAAAAAGAAGTAAACGCTTTAATTTTGGACTTGTGCAATGTCACTTTCTTGTCCAAAAAGGTATGCTAAAAGAAACAAAGATTTATGGAGATTTTTTTTCTCCTGACATTTCACAATATCCAATTGAAAATTTAGAACAAATATTATCGTCTATATCATATACAACCAAAGATTTAAGCAATGCTCTAAGGGATGTTCCTTTGGAAAAATATTTTTCAGGTGCAGATCCTATTCAATTGCAAGAATTTTTCTGTAACTTTTAGTGTGCAACTTTAAATGACTTTTATAACAGTATACTACGTCAATATTCACCAGTGGAATGATCTTAATGATGCTGCATATATTTCTCATCACCGTCAACAGTCCATACAAAAATACAGAAATTTTGCTGATAAAGTGCGCTGCCTTGGCTCCGGCTTACTTTTGAGATATGTATTTGGTGATATAGCTCTAAGTGCGCCTTTATTTGGAGAATATGGAAAACCTTTTTTTGCTAATATGCCATGTTTTTCTCTTACACATAGTGGCGACTATGTGGCTTTAGCTATTATTAATGCTGAAAGTGTTAGTAAATCAATGCCTTGCCCTGATATTGGTCTAGACATTGAAAAAAAAGAAAACACAGAAGATTCATTATTTCAAACAATTGAAAGATGCTTTACCGTGCAAGAGCAAAAATGGTTTAAGAAACAAAATAATCTTAGCCAAGCTTTTTATACTCTATGGACAGCTAAAGAAAGTGTTATGAAGGCTACAGGTTATGGTTTTTCCTTAGACCCCATGACAATAAATTTAATCAACGCCCATGGGCAATTAGCTCATTCATATATTTTTCAAGAAAAACAGTGGTATTTTTCTTGGCACAATTTATCAAATCATATACTTTGTTTTTGCAGTAATAGCAAAGTAGAGATTCAATATAGCTGTCTATCCAGAAATGAAATATTAAGGCACTGCTAATTTTTTCTGTTGGAAACTATTTACTTACAAAAATACGCACTTGACAGCACTGCCTAAAACATAGTTGATATTGCATTGTGCAAAAACGATAAACCCAAAACATTATTTAGACTGTAATTGTCTAATATAAAAGGAACAACAATGGAAATCTGCATAGCTTACATGCGCAATAAACCTGTTTTATTGCGCCTTGCCGATGATGGTATAGTTTATATCAACGACGAACCACAAGCCATGAAAGGTGTAACAAAAGAACTACTTCAAGATTTTTCTGCTAGCATTGCCGCAATTCCTTATTCTACTGATGAGGAAGGCTATAAAGCTCTTATCAATTCAAAAAGAACTGCATTTTTAGCATCATTACTAGGCTTTGCTGTTGGAGATGAGTGCGTAGACAAAATTTCTCAAATTTTAGACAGCGTACACTATGAGGTTTTACTGTATCTTGGTGAAGTAGAAGAAGAATAATTCAGTAAGAGTAGTTGATTAAAGAATACATCTTAAGGGGGAGGAAAATTTTTTTACCTTCCCCTTAACAGTCTGTTAAAGCTGGTAATTATACGCTGGCAGTACGCACAACGGGCTTAACAACTGCGCCAGAACGTATGCAACGAGTGCAAACTGTTAAAGTGCGTACAGTGCCGTTATTAAACTGATGTCTTACCTTTTGTAAGTTAGGATTAAAACGACGTTTAGTTTTAACATTTGAGTGACTTACCAAATTACCGCTTTGGGGTTTTTTCCCACAAAAATCACATTCTCTGGCCATTACATATCCTCCATAAATTAAGTTTACTATTAACTATAGCTACTTAATCTTAATATTTATTTTGTGACGATATTGAAAGACAAAAATCGACACATACTTCTAGCTTTTGCTAAGATGGAATTCCTACATCATCTTTTTATAAAAAGCAAGTTATTTATTACCCCTTTTTGAGGACAGCATTTAACTGCTTTAATAAATTCCCATCATTTTTTTCTTCAAACAAAACTTTTTTTAAAAAAATTTTAGTTGACCCCTAGACGAATTTATAAGGTGACTTACTTTTTCTTCAATGGAAATTGACAAGGAGAAAATTCTTGTTTTTCACCATCAATAATAACCCTAATTGGGCTATATATAGTTATTACGAATCCTGAGGAGGAATTCTTTATGTCTAAGATTATAGGTATTGACCTTGGAACCACTAACTCTTGTGTCTATGTCATGGAAGGCAAAGACCCTAAATGCATCACCAATCCTGAAGGTGGGCGCACCACTCCATCAGTGGTAGCTTTTACCGATAAAGAAAGATTAGTGGGCGAAATCGCCAAGCGTCAAGCCGTTACTAACCCTGAACGTACTATTTTTGCTGTAAAAAGACTTATGGGTCGTCGTTTTGATACTCCTGAAGTTGGTCGCTGGAAAGAGCATTCTCCATATTCTATCGTAGGTAGTAGTAATGGTGATGCCTCTGTTGAAGTTGATGGACGTTCGTATAGTGCTCCTGAAGTTTCTGCAATGATTTTAGCAAAATTAAAAGCTGATGCTGAAACTTATCTTGGTGAAAGTGTAAGCGAAGCTGTTATTACAGTTCCGGCTTATTTTAACGATGCTCAACGTCAGGCAACAAAAGATGCCGGACGCATTGCTGGGCTTGAAGTAAAGCGTATTATCAACGAACCAACCGCTGCTTCTTTAGCTTATGGTTTTGACCGCAAGGCTAATGAAAAAATTGCTGTATTTGACTTAGGTGGTGGAACTTTTGATATTTCCATCCTTGAAGTAGGTGATAATGTTGTAGAAGTACGTGCCACCAATGGTGATACTTTCCTTGGTGGTGAAGATTTTGACCAAGCAGTTATCGACTTTTTAGTGCAAGAATTTAAGAGAGATAATGGTATTGACTTAGCGCAAGATCGCATGGCTTTACAGCGTCTTAAAGAGTCTGCTGAAAAAGCTAAAAAAGACCTTTCAACTTCTATGGAAACCGAAGTCAACCTACCATTTATCACCGCTGATCAAAATGGTCCGAAGCATTTATTAGTAAAAATTTCTCGTAGTCAACTTGAGCAATTGGTAGAAGCTCTTGTAATGCGTACTATTGAGCCTTGTCGTAAGGCTTTAAGTGATGCCGGATTATCTGCTAATCAAATTGACGAGGTAGTGCTTGTGGGTGGTATGACTCGCATGCCCTTGGTTCAAAAGAAAGTTGGTGAATTTTTTGGTAAAGAGCCTAACCGTACAGTAAATCCTGATGAAGTTGTTGCCATGGGTGCAGCCATTCAAGGCGGTATCTTAGCTGGTGATGTTAAGGATGTGCTTTTATTAGATGTAACGCCTCTTTCTCTTGGTATTGAAACCATGGGCGGAGTATTTACCAAGCTTATTGAGCGTAATACCACTATTCCTACAAGAAAAAGTCAAACCTTTACCACTGCTGCCGACAATCAACCTTCAGTATCTATTCATGTATTGCAAGGTGAACGTCCTATGGCTAGTGATAATATGACTAAGGCACGCTTTGACTTAACCGGAATTCCACCGGCTCCACGTGGAATGCCACAAATTGAAGTATCTTTTGACATTGATGCAAATGGTATTGTAAATGTTTCAGCAAAAGACCTTGGAACAGGTAAGGAACAATCTATTCAGATTACAGACTCTTCCGGACTTTCTGAAGAAGATATTCAACGCTTTGTACGTGAAGCTGAAGCTCATGCTGGAGACGATAAGAAAAAGCAAGAACTTATTGAAGCTCGCAATCATGCCGATAGCCTTATTTATGGTACAGAAAAAAGCCTTAAAGATTTAGGTGCCAAGGCCGATGCAGCTATGAAGGGTGATATTGAAAGTAAGATTACGGCCTTACGTTCTCTTATGGAAAGTGAAGACGCTGCTGCCATTAAGGCTAGCACTGAAGAACTTGCTCAATTATCTCATAAACTTGCTGAGCAGCTTTATCAGCAGCAAGGTAGTGGTGCTGATGCTGCATCAGGCTTTAATGCTGAAAATAATGCCTCTGAAGCTAATAAGGATGATGATGTAGTTGATGCCGAATACACTGAAGTGAAAAAATAAGCTAAGTAAGTGCTGAATTATTCTTTTTTCTTGGGGAAAACTTTTTTTCAAAAAAAAATTTTCCCCAAACCCCTTTCAAAAAAACTTTCAATAAGAATTTTTCTTTAGAACAATCCTTTTAGTTTGAACACTTAGATAGTTTTGAAAGGATGGAGAAATTTGAGGGGGAAAGAGAAACTTTTGCCTACAACTCTGAGAAAACCGTAAAAGTTTCCCCTCCCCCCTCAAAAAATATTTTCCCTAATACCATCTTAAACATAAGTTTTTTTTATCTTTTTTTTGTTCTAGATTTATTCTAAAAAAATAATTGTACATCGTTCGTAAATTCCCTATAATGCGCAGATATTTTATTTATATGGGGGATATATGTTAGCTTCAAGAAAATTTGGTCGCTATGCTTTGTTAGCTATGCTTTGTTGTGTTTTTGGATTAAATGGTTGTTTAACCACATCTTTTTTACGAAAAGATAATAATTTAGATGCACCCACAGCACAGCAACCAAAGCCAAAACCTGCTCCACCTGCAGCGGCAAAGCCAGTTGAGCCAAGCCCTAACTATCCGACACAGTCCATGCCACAACAAACTCAACCACCACAGACCGCTCCTTATAGAAGTGAGTCCGGTTATGTTATGCCTGCTCCAATGAAAAGAACTGGCAGTGAAAGTGGTCAAACTCTAACTTCTTATTAAAATAAAACAAGTGTTTGTTTTGTTTTCGACATTCAAGGATTCTGCACAAATTTTTATGCGGAACCCTTTATTTATGAATAAAAAAGGAAATGTATGAGTATTACCATTAAAGACGTGCAAAATATGGCAAACCTTGCCCGTTTAGATATTGATGAACCAACACAAGAATTATTTGCAAAGCAATTTGCTGATATTCTTGCCTATATGGACATTTTATCAGCGGTGGAAACTGATAATATTGAACCTCTGTATAGTCCTGTGCTACATACTGCTTTTTTGCGTGAAGATAGCACCTGTAAAAAAGCGCAGAGAGATGAAGTCTTAGCTAATGCGCCTTTAAGTGATGGACAATACTTTACTGTGCCTCGCATAGTTTAATGGTATTTTTAATGTAAATCTAGGCGAAGTTGTATAAAGTTTACAATATACAACTTCGCATCATAAATATTAATTAAGGTTAGCATGAGTATACATACATTAGATCTTATGGGCGTGCGCCAAGCTTTAGCTAGCGAAGAGCTTAAAGCTGAACAAGTAGTAGAGGCAGCAGTAAAGCGCATAACTAAAACAGAAGAGCAAGTTCAGGCTCTCTTGACCCTTGATTTTGATAATGCTCTTAATCAAGCTAGACAAATGGATAAGACGCAAAATAGTGATCGAACAGATATAAAGGGTAAACCTTTATGGGGAGTTGTAGTTACTGTTAAAGATGCTTTATGTACTAAGGGACTTACTACCACAGCCGGCTCGAAAATACTAAACAATTTTGTACCTTTTTATGATGCTACTGCAGTACGAAAACTACGAGAAGCCGGAGCTATTATTATAGCAAAAAACAATATGGATGAATTTGCCATGGGTTCATCTACAGAAAATTCCGCTTTTAAGACTACCCATAACCCTTGGAATGTAACATGCGTGCCCGGAGGATCAAGCGGTGGCTCCGCCGCTTCGGTATCTGCAATGCAATGTTACGCATCTCTTGGTACAGATACAGGCGGTTCCATTCGTCAACCAGCATCCCTTTGCGGTTGTGTGGGCATAAAGCCAACTTATGGACGTGTTTCACGTCATGGGGTCATAGCCTATGGGTCATCTTTAGATCAAGTAGGTCCCATGGCACGCACAGTGCAAGATTGCGCAATAGTTTTAGATGTCATTGCCGGACATGACCCAAAAGACAGTACTTCCGATCCCAGTCCTTTAGCGGCTCATACTTTTACTAAGGCTTTGGGATTAAGGCGCAATTTAAAGGGTCTAAAAATTGGCATTCCAAAAGAATTTTTCACAGAAGGACTTGATGCAGAAGTTGGCGATGCTTGTAATGAAGCTTTAAGGCAAATGCAAAGCCTTGGAGCTGAACTTGTGCAAGTAAGCTTGCCCCATACAACTGCTTCCATTGCAACCTATTATATTGTAGCTATGGCTGAAGCCAGTTCTAATTTAGCTCGTTTTGATGGTGTGCGTTATGGTTATCGTGCAAAAGATGTAAAAGATTTAGCTAATCTTTATATTCAATCCCGCACCGAAGGTTTTGGCAAAGAAGTTCAAAGACGCATTATGTTAGGAACCTATGTTCTTTCATCAGGCTATTATGACGCATATTTTCGTAAAGCTGCTAAGGTGCGTCAAGTAATACGAGAGGATTATCTTAATGCTCTTGCTCAGTGCGACGTCATTTGCGGACCTGTGTCTCCGGTAACTGCATGGAAATTGGGTGATATGAATGAAAACCCCTTACAAATGTACTTAAAAGACATTTATACCCTTTCGCTTAACCTTGCCGGATTGCCCGGATTATCCTTACCTATAGGACTTGGTAAGGACAGTCAAATGCCGGTTGGAATGCAAATATTGGGCTCTGCTTTTGATGAACAAACGCTTATTTCTGTCGGTCATATTCTTGAGCAAGCCTTACCTAAACTAGTCTGCCCTCTTTAAGAAAATACTGTTTTTTTTCTTTGGGGAAACTTTTTCGCTAATTTATGGCTCTTGGCAAAAAGTTTCCCTTCTTCCCTCAAACTCCCCATTCCTACAAAAAATTTTAAATATTCAAAAATAAAGATTTTTTTCTTTAGAGAAAGGCTAATACAAGCTTTTTCCACGAAAAAAA
>CAYJDL010000013.1:0-20427 GCA_964368885.1 uncultured Desulfovibrionaceae bacterium
AAGCCTTGCAACATTACATGCTATAAAATTGCACAAGACAGCTTTAATCTTAGAGCAGATTAACTTAGCAAGAGCTAAAGTTGCTGAATTCAGTAATAAAAATAGTAAAATATCTATCCATCCAGAACCTGCAAAGCAAGTTTCCTCACTTGGAAATGGTGAAGAGCATGTTGCTACCTTACCCAAAGCCTTAGACAGTACTATTACGAACGAAAACAATAATAAACTCCAAGTTATTAATAAGTCTTCCGCCTGAAATGGCACTTACGCCAAAAGCTGCACAACCACCTACTAAAGACATTAAGAACACAAACCCTAAAGCCGGCCCTAAAAGCGTTGCTGCTCAACTTGGTCTATCGGTGCAAACAGTATTTATTGATATTGGTCATGGCGGTAAAGATCCAGGCGCATCTCATAATGATATCATCGAAAAAGACACTGTTTTGCTTATTGGAAAACAATTAGGTGAAATTTTAAAGCAAAAAGGCTTTAATGTCATTTTTAGTCGTGAAGATGACACTTTCATTCCTTTAAGCGAACGTTCCGGCCATGCAAACTCTGAAAATGCAGATATTTTTGTATCCATTCATATTAATGCTTCGCACTCTAAGTCTGTTCAAGGCTTTGAAACCTATTATTTAGATTTTGCCAAAAATAGCCATGCAACTCGAGTTGCTACCTTAGAAAATGCCAATAGCGACCACCAATTGGGAGATATGCAAGATTTACTAACCAAAATGGTTCAAAATGTTCGTACGGATGAATCTATAAATCTGGCAACATCCATACAAAAAAGCACTCTTGACCTTGCTAAACAGCAAGGATTTCCTACTGAAGATGGTGGCATTCGATCTGCTCCATTTCATGTGCTTATCGGGACAAATATGCCGGCTATTTTGGTAGAAGTTGGGTATTGCTCCCATAAGAGGGAAGCAAAACTACTTAAAA
Organism: uncultured Desulfovibrionaceae bacterium; assembly: GCA_964368885.1. Taxonomy (GTDB): domain Bacteria; phylum Desulfobacterota; class Desulfovibrionia; order Desulfovibrionales; family Desulfovibrionaceae; genus CAYJAD01. Next base: position 949 of record CAYJDL010000013.1, read on the forward strand.
GTGCGGCTTATCGCCTTATGCTAGTGCAAGGCATTGCTCTTGGCATAGAAAATTATAAAAAACTAATTGAAAGCTCGCTTTGATAGAAAAGTTAAGGAGAGATTGATTTCTTTTTTATGCGAGAAATTTTTTCCCAAAGTCAAAAACTAGCGAGAAACTTCCCCTTGCTCCAATACAAAACATAGTCATTAATTTTTTTTATAAAGACGGCACTTAAATTATCAATGAAGATAATTTAACCTTGACAAAATATGCGCTTAAGATTATTTATGTGAATTAAATTTGCATAAAATTCTATGTCTAAACTTGATATACATATTTTCTTGTTAGTAAAGTCTTATATCATCTTGACCAATTTTTTGCATTAATGAGAATGATAACAGCACTTTTTTTAAAGTATTTGTGTGTTATCTAAAGCTTTTCACTTGCCTTTAGTTTTTTTTTAGGCTAAAGAATAGGGATAGTTAAATGTCAAAAGTCATCTCCTTAAATTGTTTTAGGGCGATATATGAGAATGTTAACCAACTGTGGGGAAGGAGATTTTTTAATGCGTAGTGTTTTAATGGTTAGAGTTTTAATGATGTCCTTGGTAATGTGTCTTGCGATGACAAGTGTATCTTTTGCTGAAGTTAAACTTGGTATAGTTGATTCGCTTGTGATAATGTCTGAAAGTGATTTTGCCAAGCATTTTAGAGATCAAAGGGAAGCCAAATATGGTGCCGAAAAGAGAAAATTAGAAGCTGAAGCTAAAGAATTACAGAAAAAAGGTGAAGCTTTGCAAAAAAAACCTACTGAAAAAAAACAGGTGGAATTTGTAAAACTCAAACGTAAATTTGATGAAAAGCAATATACATTTGCTCATAAAATAGAACAAGAAGAACTTAAATTTCGTCAAGAAATGATGACAATTTCTTTTAAAGCTGCCTATGAAATAGCTACTAAAAAGGGACTTAACTATGTTATAGATTCAAGAGCCGGAGGCGTTATGTACGCTGATGAAAGCTTAAATATTACACAGGAAGTTCTTGATGCAGTTAATACCTTATGGAAAGCTGAAGAAGGAAAAAAAGAACAACCTAGTAAGAAATAAAATACATTTTATGTGCTTATGTATGATTTTTTTGCATGAGACAAAAGATTGTATAATTTTTTATTATAGTTTGTTAACTTAATAATTATAAATTGATTTTTTTTAAACATTTATAAAAATTACCTCCTACGGTAAAATGTAGGGGGTAATAGCATTTTGAAAACGAGGTTATTCATGAGTCAGGTTATGAGTATGGATTTAAAAGAAATTATTTCTATAATTCCGCACCGTTATCCTTTTTTGTTAGTCGATAAAGTATTGGAATGTGACCCAAAATCATATATAAAAGCTTATAAAAACGTTACAATTAACGAGCCATTCTTCGAAGGTCATTTCCCAGATTTACCTATTATGCCAGGGGTTTTGATACTTGAAGCTCTAGCTCAGGCAGCTTGTATTATGAGTTTGTTAAACTATGATAAATCACAAAGTAAATTAGTGCTTTTTACGGGAATTGATAAAGTAAAATTCCGTAAACAAGTTCTTCCAGGAGATAGGTTAGATTTGGAATGCTATCAACTAAAATCTAAATTGAACCTACACAAAGTTGATGCAAAAGCCATAGTTGACGGAAAAATTGCCGTGCAAGCAACTTTAACAGCCGCAGTTGTGGAAAAAAATCCATAGAACTTTAACAATGAGTACTTTTCATGCAAAACTACACTATTGATACAGAAACACTTTGCCAAGATGTGAAAAATTTAAAGGGAAAAAAAGTTCTTATTCTTGGTGATGTTATGCTTGACGTGTACTTAGAAGGTAGTGCCAAACGTATATCGCCGGAAGCTCCGGTGCCAATTGTGCACGTTAATAAGCAAAAAAATATGCTAGGCGGTGGAGCCAACGTTGCTCACAATATTCGCACCCTAGGTGGTTTGCCAACATTAATAAGCCTTTGTGGCACAGGACGTGATGGTCAAAGTTTAATGCGTCTTTTGCAGGAAAGTTATATTGCAGCGCATATTTTTCAAAATGACAAGCGGTGTACAACTGTAAAAACAAGAGTTATGGCAAAAAATCAACAAATGTTGCGTGTTGATAAAGAAGACTATATCCCCAATTCTGATGACGAAAACATTCATCTTGGTCATGCGCTTGAAGCCCTTCTTCCGTTACATAATGTCCTAGTTCTTTCTGATTATGCAAAAGGATTGATTAATTCAACTGTTACAGAGAATATAAAGCAAATTTGCAGTCTTTCACATATGGATTTAGAAATTTATGTTGACCCAAAGCCACAAAATGCAGATATTTATTGTCCGGTAGCTTTAATGACGCCTAATAGAAATGAAGCTTCTGTCATGGCTAATATGAGCATTGAAAGCCAAGAAGATGTTTTGCGAGCCGGTCGATATATAATAGGTAAATACAATTGTAATCAACTACTTATGACTCTTGGTAGTGAAGGTATGGCTTTATTTTTACAAGATGGTAGTGTTTTAAACATTGCTTCTCCGGCTCGATCTGTTTTTGATGTTACAGGCGCTGGTGATACTGTAATAGCCACTTTAGCTTTGGCTAAAGCAGCTGAAATTCCATTAGTAAACGCTTGTATTTTAGCTACTTATGCTGCAAATTTAGTTCTAGAACATGTAGGTGTTGCTTGTGTTCAGCTCGAAGATTTATTTTCGGCAGTGCGTAATAATCAAACGCCAACTATTAGACAATGGGCTTAAATAGGTATATTTTTGACTAAATCTGACTGTGCATGTTACGATCCTCAACTCATTAACAATAAAGAGCTTAAAGTTGCCATAGTGCATTATTGGCTTGTTCAGATGCGAGGTGGCGAAAAAGTCCTTGAAGCTCTTTGTCGTATGTATCCACAAGCGGACATTTACACTCATGTATGTCAAAAGGAAAAGCTTTCACCTTTATTACAATCTCGCAATATTTTGACTACTTTTATTCAATCATTGCCTTTTGCAGGTAGATTGTATCAAATGTATTTACCTCTTATGCCATTAGCCTTAGAGCAATTGGACTTAACCTCATATGACTTAGTGATTTCTTGTGAGTCAGGTCCGGCTAAAGGCGTTTTGACTCGAAGTTACGCCACACATATTTGCTATTGTCATAGCCCTATGCGTTATCTTTGGGACTTTTATCCTCAATACTTGGCTAGTGCTTCAATTTTACAGCGTATTGCCATGCGTCCGCTTTTCTTTTTTTTGCGTCAATGGGACGTTCTTACAGCTAATAGAGTAGATTTTTTTGTAGCTAATTCCAACAATGTTCGCAGGCGTATCAAAAAACATTGGAATCGTTCAAGTGATGTTGTGCATCCTCCTGTTGAAATAGAGTATTTTCCACTATCCCAAAAAAAAAGAGAAGATTTTTACCTTTGTGTGGGTCAACTAATTGATTACAAAAGAGTAGACTTAGCAATTCAGGCTTGTTTGCATTTAAAAAAGCAGCTGATTATAATTGGCGATGGTAAAATGCGTTCAGAATATGAAAAATTAATGAAAAAATTAATTGCTCAAGGCGCACCAGACAATTTAATCATTTTTAAAGGTCGCCTTAGCATAGAAGAAATTAGCGACCATTATTCCCGTTGCAGTGCTTTACTATTCCCAGGGGAGGAAGATTTTGGCATTGTTCCATTAGAGGCAATGGCAACCGGAGCTCCTGTTATTGCTTATGGGCAAGGTGGAGCTACTGAGACAATAATACCTAATCAATGCGGTTTATTTTTTGCCGAGCAAAACGTGGAATCCATCTGCAAGGCCATAGAAGATTTTGAAAAAAATCAGCATAACTTTAAGTCCGAAGACATAAGAAATCACGCAATAGAGTTTAGTGAAGAACGCTTTGCCAAACAAATGTTTCAAGCAATTGAAAAGGCTAGACAAATAGTAGCAGCACGTTAATGACATGCCCCTTGGGTAGAGTTTGGCGCAAGTAAGCGCAATGAATTTGGCTCAATGCAGTAAAGGCAATGTGAATTAATTTTTTGCGGATCTGTTACAAATTCACCAGCTTTAACATTATAAATAGCGTTTTCTTCCAAACTGCAGTCAAAAAAATGTAATTCATCATCAGCCATGTAATATGCCGTAGTCCAATGCCTATTTATAGGCTCAGTGTGTGGCATAAGGTAACGAATAAAACGAAAAATAACTGCTCTACCGGAAAAGCTTATTGCAGGGTCTGTGCTTCTAGCAACACGTGATTTAGACGGAGCTGGCAAGTTACTAGAGTTATTGGGCGCAAGCCACTGGGCTATAGTATCCCACAATTGATCTGGTGAAGGCGGATTGCCTTGAGAGTTCTCAAAGGGACGTTCAACGGTAAGGGCAAATTTTTGACTTTGAATATTTAGCATGGCATCAACCAAGGCTATGTAGTCAGTCTTTTGCTCAAGAATAGCTTTAAAAACCTTAGCGTTTTGGGAAATACCAAGTAAAGTTTCATGAAAAATATCACGAGCTTGTAATGTGCGAATTTTATGCGTAACTTTTAAGCCATTGAGCACGGCATAAAGCGCACAAAAAACATCAATCTTACCTTGAAAAAATGGTTTCATATTCCCTCCGACTTAATCATAACCAATAGTTTAAGTGCTGTCAAAATTTATATACAAGCATTTTTAGGAATAAATACTAGGAAACACTAATTTATTTTTGAAAAGGAAACAGTCGTATTAGGGAAAATCTTTCCCTTAGAAAAAAGATTCAACCTATGATTGCTTAACCACGAATGTTGTTAATAAGTCCTGTAGTAGAATACCCTTTTAGCAAAGGTAATGAATACACAAGCCCACCATAGGTTTTAACAACATCTGCGCCGACTATATTTTCTATTGCCCAATCTCCGCCTTTAACCAAAATATGTGGTTTTAGCAATTTTATGATTTCAAGCGGAGTATCTTGGTCAAAACAGGTAACATAGTCAACGCTTTCTAAATGCGCAGCCATAAAAGCTCTTACGGATAAGGGATTGATAGGTCTATCGGCACCCTTACCAAGACGTTTAACAGAGGCATCTGTATTTAAAGCTAGCACGAGGATTTCTCCCAACTTTTTAGCATCAGCTAAAAGTGAGACATGACCGGGATGCAAAATATCATAACATCCATTGGTAAAGACAATATGTGCTTTATCAGCTATTCCGTTAGTTTTACGCTCACTGGACGTAGCTTTGGCTAAAATTTTAGCCAAAGCTTGAGCTTCCCATATTTTGGGATGAGAGAGGTCTAAGCCTTGCGTTTCAAGGTGTGGCATGTTCCAAAAATCACCAATTCTAGCCAATCATAGGCAAAGTTTAAACAATGTTCATCACGTGCCATTATGGCTTGACATTGATTTTTAGTTAATTCTAATTTGGAGAAAATATTTTTTTCTACTAAGAATTGTCGAAAACGATCAAGTTGATATAGGCACAATAAAACCATGCTAGCCAATTTTGGATTTATGGGTTGTCCTTGTGCAATAACCTTAGCCATAAGCCGCATATAGCTGTCATTAAAAGCATTATAAGGTTCAAGACCTTGATTGTCGAGCCATTGCTCTGCAGTCCATTCTCTACCGCTATCAAAGCCTCGACAGTGTTCTTCTTGCACAAGAAAAAAACGCTCCACAACTTGTCCTTTAGCGTCAAGCTTAGTGCCACGACCAAGAGGAAAGGTGCGACAAGCTCCTGGTCTATCGTCATAAATTGTACAGCCAAGTGGTGACACAAAAGGACAGGATTCTTTTGGTCCGTCTTGCATTTTTAATAAAGGCAAGGGAAATCCAGTATCAGGAAATGTACGAATTTGAGTATAAGTTTTTAATATTTTTTCACTTTTAGCATTAAAATGACGGCATAAGCGTAAAATATCATAAGGAGTAAGCGGAAGAGTAAGGTCAGCACAACAAAGGTTAAAGCAAGGCACCTGCTCATGACAAGCAAAGGTAAATATTTCACCCTGTTGTAATTCCGGCAATGAGTCTAAAAAATTTTCCACCGAACCGTCTTGAGACATATTAAACCTATATTACCTTATTTAAAGCGTATTCAATAATCCCTTGAGCCCCTGCTTGACGCAATTGCGGAATTAAGTCACGGACAAGATTCGTACTAACTACCGTTTCAAGCGAAAGCCATTTTGTATCTCTTAAAGGTGATACTGTTGGCGAATTTAAAGCCGGTAATAAATCTAAAATTGTAGTTAGATTTTCTGATGGTGCGTTGAGCTTTAAACATACTAAACTCTCGGCACGCAAAGAACCTTGTAATAATAAATCAATTTGTTCAATTTTTTTTCGCTTTTCAGGATTTTCCCATGCTAACTTATTGGCTACAAAAACTGTATTACTGCTCATTACTTCATCAATAATTCTAAGACCATGTGCTCTAATTGTTGTGCCTGTTTCTGTAACTTCAACAATTCCATCAGCAAGCCCTTCAACAACTTTGGCTTCAGTAGCACCCCATGAATAAAATACTGAAACATCAATATTTTTTTGTTCAAAATATTGCTTGGTTATTCCTTCAAGTTCGGTAGCTATGCGCTTTCCCTGCAAATCCTCAGGCTTATAAAAAGGTGAGTCTCCGGCAACAGCAAGCACCCAACGAGCATGGCGATTTGAAGTTTTAGAGTATACAAGATCAGAAATTTTAATTAAATTATCATAGGCTCCGGTTTCTTTAAGCCAATCAAGTCCGGCTAAGCCGGCATCTAAAATGCCATCCACAACGTAATTGCCAATTTCTTGCACTCTACAAAGGGAAGCTGCAATTTGCGGGTCATTAATATCAGGAAAATAATTGCGATGATGTTTGCGTATTTTCCATCCGGCCCGTTCAAAAAGGTTTATGGTTGCATCCTCAAGTGAACCTTTTGGAATGCCAAGTTTTAGTATTGGTTGACTCATTTATATACCTCATCTGGATTGAAAATATATGGGCTGCAAATGCTTACGTTATCATCCTTTAACTGTCGATAAAAACATGAACGATATCCTTTATGGCAAGCAGCTTCTCCAATTTGTTCTATGCGTAAAATAACAGCATCACTGTCACAGTCAAGGGAAATTGCTTTAACCTTTTGGACATGACCTGATGTTCCGCCTTTATGCCATAATTTTTTTTTGCTACGACTATAATAATGTGCTTCTCCGGTTGCCAAAGTTTTTTCCCAAGCCTGTGCATCCATCCAAGCCAGCATTAAAATTTCATTGCTTACATCATCTTGTGCAATGGCGGCAATAAGTCCTTTGGAAAAGTCCGGCACAAAGTCAGCTGGACAGTTAAACATAGCCCCTCCCTAATTTTTCCTGCTTGCTTTAATTACTTGACGTACAGCATTGACGCTTGCGCCAATATCTTCAGCACCCACAAGTTCAGAAACAAGAGCGCAACAATAAGCACCACGATTGATAACTTCTGCTATATTGTGAGTTTTGATACCACCAATTGCTACAAAAGGCAATGTGCTATGCTTTACGGCATATTCTAAATATGTAAAGCCAACTGGGTCGCAAACATCTTCCTTGGTTTGCGTGGCAAAAATAGGTCCAACTCCAATGTAATCTTCCCCAAGAGCTTTAGCTTCATCAGCTTGCGTAGGGTTATGAGTAGAAAGACCAATAATTTTGTTAGGACCAAGTAATTGTCGTAGCATAGGTACAGGTATATCTTCTTGACCGACATGCACACCATCTGCATCAACTAACATAGCTATATCTGTGAAATCATTTACAATAAAACATGCACCTGCTTCTAAAGTCAAAGTCCGTAACATGCGGCATTCTTCAAGCATTTCACCGGATTTCTTTTTCTTTTCACGATATTGTAAAATCTTAACACCACAATCTAACAAAGCTCTTGCCACAACTTCCACTGAACGACCAAGGCTTAACCTGCTATCGGTTAAAGCGTAAATATCTGTTTCATTGGGTAAAATTCTAGGCATATATTCTCCTTTTAAAAAATCAAACTATTAAAATAAGCGACTCCATAAGCGTTTTATTAAGCTACGCAAAAGACGCTGCGGTTCAAAGGATATATCCATTAAATCCTTGGGCAAAATAAAATTTTCGCAATCAAATTGAGTCGCTTGTTTATCAGTATAATATATATTTTCGTCAAAAGATTCTAATAGATTTAGTTTTTGTGCAACATTCCAAAGGGGAATATGTGCTGGATTTACTTTAAGCATATTATATATTGCAACGTCCAATGCCATGGCATTTGTACTTGCGCCAAGACAAGCTATATTAAATGCCTCTCCGCCTGAAGGACCACGCTTGTGCATTGCTGTAATTGCATCTATAACACAAAAAGATGTAGGCAATGTCTTGTAAAGAGCTAAAATGCTATGGCAAAAATTATCCAAACAGCTCCCCTGTCTGGTGTGTGCCATAGCCTTACTCAGACCGACAACACAGCCAAAAAGATTTTTTACTCCAAGAGTTAAACGTAATTGACTATGCACCTTCAAGCGAGGTACAGAAATAATAATTTGCGCCTCAAGTGCGTCTAACCCTACTTTCCAAGACCCTAGGGTGTTAGGCAAAGTAATATTTTGAAACTTATTAAACTCTTCAACTTTTAAACCTAAGGAAGATAAAGCTTGTGTCAGTCCAACCTTTTTGGCAACAGATTTTACTAGACCAAAACCCGGAGAATCCATTACTTTAACCTTTACGCCTGAATCTAATAAACATACGCAAAGAGCCCGCACTACTTCCGGATGTGTACAAGTTAAAGCATCAGCCCTTAATAAGTTTGGCTTGACTAAAACTTGTGCGCCTCGGCTTAAGGATAAAGCTGAAGTGATTTTATCTTGACTACTAGAGCTAGCTAAAATTCCTGAGCGTAGCAACACTGCCCACATGTTTTGTTCTAAATCGCTACGATTATAAGTAGCGCAAGGCAATAGGCTTACATTGTATTTAGGAGAGCTAGTGCTAATGTTTTGCTGTATTGTCATAAAAATAATTTAAAATTTATAGAATGTATTCTAAGTATAAATTGTCTTGTATATCGTAGACTTTAAATACATTATTTTCATAAAGACCATAAGTGCGAGGATAACCAAACTTTGGCAAAGATAAACTGCCTGGATTCCACCAAATAACATTGTTACGCTCTTCTGTAATAGGAACATGAGTATGTCCGGTGAGCATGATAGTGCCGGGCTGAATATGGCTAAAATCGGGGTCACGTCCATATTGATGCCCGTGAGACGCAATAAAATTTCGTCCATCAACATGTAAACGTACGCTATCATTAAGTTCAAAAGGAAGCACTTCTTCATCTACATGGGCATCACAATTTCCACGCACTGCAAGAATATCTACCGGTATTTGCATAATGCTTGCTAAAACATCAGTTACATCCTTTGGAGTATATTGCAGCGGTAGGGGGTTTCTTGGTCCATGATACAGAAAATCACCTAACAATATGCATAAATCGGGGCTTAAAGTTTTGGATTTTTCTTGTAAAAAAAGAGCACTTTCCAAAGATCCATGCAAGTCAGAAGCAATTAAGATACGCATATTATTCTTGATTCTCCGTTATATTGATAGCTTGTTCTACAAGCATAATAGGTATTTCCTCTCGTATAGGGTACATAACAGAACATGCTGAACATATAAGACCTACATCTTTACATTCTTCAGTCTTTAAAGTTAAAGAACCATGACACTTTGGGCAAGCTAAAATTTGCAATAATTCTTTATTCATTTTTTCCTCTTTAACAATTATAAAACTAAAAGTTATTACTATAGTAATGTATTATCCCAATTAAATAAACCTCCACGATTTAAATTAGGCAAGGATTGTGGAGGATGTTCTGTAATATGAACAAATTGACTATAGCCGGCATTTTCAAGAGCTAAACGCTTTTCTGTAAAATCCAAAGACCATGCCGGATAAATCCAAATATTTGACCCATATTTTCTTGACCAAAATATTTCCCCCTTAGGACTAACAAAGGGAACATTTGGTTTAATTCCCAAAAGTCCAAAACGTGAAATACCCACAGGCCAATAACCAGTTAAAACAAAACCTAAAGGCAAAGGGCTATTTGTCGGTAAATTGAAAAAATCTTCGCTACTTAATTCCGGACTAACAAATGCAGCGGAAAAACCCATTGTTTTCAAAATGTTAATATGAGCAACATTAGCAATATTACAAAATGGTCCTGCCATAATGTTTAAATGTTCATAGTCTTGAAAAAGCTCAATTTGCCAAGGTGCATTACATACAAAATGGCTTGCTCCATTGCGCACTAAATGCTTAATAAGTCTTTGCTGAACCCTTTCTTCTTCAGGCCAAAGTACAGGCGGCAACCACCAAGCAACCTTTGGTACAATGGTGCGGGACAATTCTTGAGCCTTAGGGGAAAGCCAAAGAGCCATATGTCTGCCCTTACTGCCACGTGTTTCTCGTCCCTGCGGCATAGAAGAGCTTAAGGTCATATCCGGAAGACGCTTACTGCTGCTCATCAAAGCATACTTAGGTTCACCGCTGATGGCAATGCTTGTATGCCCAGAGTGCCTATCCAACTTCTTTTGCCATTCTTTTAAGATATTTATAAGCTCTTGCTCACGTCTGTCAATAAGAAAAACACCTGTTCCTGCTTTAGGAGTTTTATGTTTTTCAAGGCGCAAGGTCAAAGTACCAGCCTTAGGTATACGTTTAGTGACAGACATAGTGCTGCTTTGATCTTCTATACCAATTCGTAAATAATCTTGCGGTATTAATTCTCTATATGGCTTTACGGCAGCTCGTCCCGAATCATCAAAAAAAACCTTGCCAATAAGTAAACCCGACGAAGTAGAAGCATTGGGATTAGTTGGGATTATATCTTTTTGCGGTAAAAAACGAGCCTTACTGCTTTCTCTTCCAAGGGCTAATTCTAAGTAATCTAAAGCCATTTTCTTAGCTTTGGAATCATTAGGGTTATCACGCAAAAGCTTGTAGGCACTAACAACATGATACACATAATGAGGGCCTTTTTTACGCCCTTCAATCTTCCAAGAAGTCAACCTTGGTACGTCAAGTAAGGTTTTAGCCAAAACATCAAGGGATAAATCTAAACATGAAAAAAAACGTCCGCTATGTTCTTTGCCTACATGCTGACTTTTATTAACTCTTTTATTATTGGAAAAAGAATTTTCTTGAGAAAAATGTCGTCCTTCTCCCTTTTTTTTCTTCTTATCCTCACGCTGTTTCATTTTAAGAGCTTCTTCTTCTGCTTTAGCAAAAGAACGTGCTAAATTTTGCCCACCTTGTTTATAAACTCGCCGACAAGGTTGAACACAGCGACCACGTAATCCACTTTTACCACCCATATAACTTGACCAATAACATCGACCAGATACACAATAACAAAGAGCACCGTGTACAAAGGTTTCAAGTTCTAAGCCTTCAGGGCAAGCTTCACCCATAAGGCGAATTTCATCAATGCTAAGTTCTCGAGGCAAAATAACCCTATGTGCACCCAATTTTTTTGCAGCAATTAATCCAGACGGATGGGTAATGTTTGCCAATGTGGATAAGTGTATTTGACCATGAAAATTTGCTTGACGAGCAAGGTCTATAAATCCCGGATCTTGCACAATTAAAGCGTCAGCATGAACTTGCTTATCTAAACGAGATATTAGGTGATAGGCACTTTGCAAGTCATTTGGCTTAAGCATGGTATTCATTGCCACATATACCTTAACGTCATTAGAATGAGCCAAATCCGTAAGACGTGACAATTCTGCCGCTCCAAAATTTTCTGCCTGCATACGAGCGGAAAAATGCTTTAATCCCACATATATAGCATTTGCTCCAGCAGCAAGAGCCGCTAAAAAAGATTGAGTATCACCAGCCGGAGCAAGAATTTCAGGTTTTACCTGCATAATAGTCCTTATAATATTAAAACTTTGACTTAAGTTGAACTTTTGTTAATGATTTAATGAGTGTTTTCTAAAAACAAAGTATTATAAGTTAAGCAGATAATAAAGGCAATAGTTAAAAATATGAAAAAAGTAATTGAAAAAGCTACGCAATAATTGTACATATCTTTTTAATTTTAATATTTACGAAAAATTTCTTATTTAAGATATTTAAAAAAATAAACCTTCAAAGTGAAATACATGTAGGCAAGGATTTTGCATGTATATTGTCAATTGTGCTTTTGTTTCAAATAGGATATATTTTGTCAAATAATTGAGTAGGAAACTTTATGTTAATATATATTCATGTTCCATTTTGCCGTAGCAAGTGTCACTATTGTGCTTTTCACTCACTGCCCTTAGGTTCAGCGGTTAATCCTGTCCAAAGTGCAGTGTTTCGTAATTATGTTGATACATTACTTTTAGAACTAAGCATCTGGAGTGATACTTTTAATAGTACCCCTATTTCCTCAATTTTCTTTGGAGGAGGAACACCAAGTTTACTACCTGCTCAAGTTGTTTCTATTATAATTGAAAGAATAGCTAAACATTTTAGTATTGCTAAAAACATTGAAATTAGCCTTGAGGCAAACCCAGAATCATTACGAACTAAGGATAATATGCTGGATTTGGTAAAGGCGGGAGTTAATCGCTTATCCCTTGGATTGCAAAGCTTGGACGATGAATCTTTAAGGTTGCTCGGACGCTCTCATAAAGTGCGTGACAGCCTTTATGCTGTCTTGCAAGCTCAAGATTGCGGTTTGCAGAATATTAATGTTGATCTAATGTGGGGCTTACCAAATCAGAGGGTAAGACATTGGCTTAATACCTTGCGAGAAGTAACTCGAATGAGACCGTCACATATTTCTGCTTATGGCTTGACTTTGGAAGAGGGAACAGAGCTTGAGCGCAAATATGCAAGTGGGCGTTTGGTTTTACCACCTGAAAAAGACCAGTCGGCTATGTTTATGGAAGGTGCGTCCTTACTTGAAGAACAAGGTTTTTTACATTATGAAATATCTAATTTTGCCCGAATGGGCTTTCAATGTAGGCATAATTTAGGCTATTGGGAAGGAAATGACTATTTAGGTCTTGGTCCTTCAGCTACTTCGACCATTCAAGGTAGACGCTGGACAAATCCTTACGACTTTGAACATTGGTCAAAACAAGTTCAAAGCCGTAACCTTGATGCTAACGCCACTGTGCTAACACCTCGAGATAGGGTGCTAGAGTTAATTATGTTACGCTTGCGTACTTCTAGAGGATTACGCTTTAAAGCTTATCGTATGCTCACCGGACGTAATTTCTTGGAAGACCATAAATTGCTCATTGAAGCCTTACATGAAAATGGACTTATTCGCATTCGTGACGGATATTTACGTTTAACAAGAAGTGGTATGCTTGTGTCTAATAGTATTTTATCCAATATTTTTGAACAAGCGGCTAGTTTCTTACCTGAAACTTTGCTATTGCCAAAGATTATGCCCGACCTTTCTGAATAGTGTTTATTACAAGTTTTTCTCAAGAAAAAAAGAAAAAATTAAGATGAAACAAGAATAATTTCCTGTAATTCTTTAATTTTATCTCTAATCATGGCGGCTTGTTCAAATTCAAGATTTTTAGCCGCTGAACGCATTTGTTTTTCCCATTCTTTTACTTGTTTATTCATATCTTGCACGCTCATTTGTCCGGCTTTAGCTAAAGTTAAAATGTCTTGCCCTTGAAGATCCTTATCTTTAGCTCGACCTTGTTGATTTTTTCCATATAATTTACCACTGCTATCCCATTGATCATAAAGACCGTCTAAGTGAGTTTGTACTTCTTTGCGAATAGTAACAGGTGTAATGCCATTTTCTATATTCCACAGTTCTTGTAGATCACGTCTTCGAGAAGTTTCACTCATTGCGGCCTTCATGGAAGCAGTTATCTTATCAGCATAAAGTACCACTTGTCCGGAAGCATTACGAGCCGCACGCCCAAAAGTTTGAATTAATGAACCTTCTGAACGCAAAAAGCCTTCTTTATCGGCATCTAAAATTGCAACCAATGACACTTCAGGTAAGTCTAAACCTTCTCGCAATAAGTTAATCCCTACTAAAACATCAAATTCACCAAGGCGCAAAGCTTTTAAAATTTGCATACGCTCTAAAGTATCAATATCAGAATGTAAATAGCGTGTTTTTACACCCATTTGAAGAAAATATTCCGTAAGGTCTTCAGCCATGCGCTTAGTTAAAGTAGTTACTAAAACTCTTTCATCTTGATTGATGCGTGTTTTACATTCTGCCAATAAATTTTCCATTTGCCCTTTAGTTTGACGCACCTCTACTTGAGGGTCTAAAAGCCCTGTTGGTCTGATTATTTGTTCAGTTACAATGCCTTGAGATTGTTGTATTTCCCATCGGCCAGGAGTAGCAGAAACATAGATTGCTTGATCGATTAGCTTTTGAAATTCATTAAATTGTAAGGGGCGATTATCCAAGGCAGAAGGTAGGCGAAAGCCAAAGTCAACTAAAGTTTGCTTGCGAGAGCGATCCCCCTTATACATTGCTCCAACTTGTGGAATAGAAATATGTGATTCATCCACAAATAACAAAAAATCTTTAGGAAAATAGTTGATTAAGCAATGCGGTGGTTCACCTTCTTTGCGTCCGTCAAGATGACGAGTATAATTTTCAACTCCATTACAATAACCAAGTTCTTCCAGCATTTCTAAATCCAATTGAGTGCGCTGTTCAAGACGTTGGGCTTCAATTAATTTATTTTCTTTTTGAAAATAGCGTAAACGCTCCCCTAATTCCTCTCGAATATCATTCATGGCACGCTTTAAATTATCTTGGGCCGAAACGTAGTGACTTGCAGGATAAATAACTGTTTTTTCAACATTATCTAAAATATTACCTGTAAGGGGGTCTATTTCTCGCATGCTATCAATTTCATCCCCAAAAAATTCTATGCGCAAAGCTACTTCATGGCGATAAGCCGGAATAATTTCTAAAACATCCCCACGAACTCTAAAGCACCCTCGGTGAAAATCATAATCATTGCGTTCATATTGCACTTCTATCAACCGCCCAATAAGGGAGTCCATGCTAATATGTTGACCTTCTTCTACCGGAATGACCATTTGTGAATAATATTCAGGAGAACCCAATCCATAAATACAAGATACTGATGCAACAATAAGCACATCTTTACGAGTCAATAAAGAATGAGTTGCACCATGGCGTAATTTATCAATATTATCATTAATAGATGAATCTTTTTCTATATAAGTATCTGAGGTTGGAACATAAGCTTCCGGTTGATAATAATCATAATAACTTACAAAATATTCTACAGCATTGTGTGGAAAAAAAACTTTAAATTCATTATAAAGCTGAGCAGCTAAAGTTTTATTTGGTGCAAGAACAAGAGCTGGTCTATTGCAAGCCGCAATAGTATTAGCCATAGTAAATGTTTTACCTGACCCTGTAACACCCAGTAAAATTTGGTCTTTTACGTTACTATTTATATTATCCACAAGTTGTGATATGGCTTGTGGCTGATGACCATTTGGCGTATACTGGCTTTGCAAAGAAAAAATTTGTTGTGACATTTTGCATTATCTACCTTTGAGGAGTTTGTTCATGGAGTACAGAATTATTGCCGCATCTCCCCTTATTGAACTGGAGAGAATATACCTTATACAGGTTACATTGAAAAGCTTTAAGGGACGTAAAGATGTTATTGCCTATCTTTTTAAAAAAGATATTGATGAAACAGAGTTGGATGCTTTGCTAGCTATGGATTTAGTGGATAAGGCCAATAGTGATACACCCCAAGGTGCCACTGCTAATGATGCACTATTAAGTATATTAGAAGCTTTTACAGCTGAAGAAGGTAATATTGTTCTTGATTACTTAAAAGACCGCTATGCTGAGCAAATTACTGAAGTTGTAGTAAGTCCTATTGAGCTTCCCATTACGCTTGGTATGGTGCCTTTTTCAGCCATTCCTGAAGGCAAAACTATGGGTTTTATACGCTTTGATGCTGTTGGCGACTACAGCTTACCCTTTGTAATCCATGGTTTTTATGACTTAGATGCGCATGAAACACTAATGGATGCTGATTGATTTAGCAAAAGTGTGGCTATTGTCTTTAAAAAATGGAATGATTAGCGTTTTTTCGTGGTAATTCATTTTTCAAATTACGTTAAGCAACAGAGTTTTTATAAATAAAATCAACAATATGTTTTAAATGCAGTTTCAAAAATACTATTTATTGACTAAAGACAATAGCCACATAGCATTCAAATTATAATAAGTGATTTATTCAGCACTTTTTTGAGCTTTTTTTAAAAGGCTTGCTTTTTAACAGTAGTTAAAGTATTTTTTTTTTAGCTTAACTTTTAGATAGTGTCGTCAAATGCGCCTTTTTGGCTTTATCTTCGTCAGATTTCACGAGCTTTTTCGGTCATGTATGTCGGTATACACTCCCTCAAAACTCGTATATCTTCCTTAGATAAATCTTAAAGACAAATCTTAAAGACAAATCACAAAAATTCGCAATTTGACGACACTATCTAGGGTAAGCTGATCTTTGAAAATTTGCTTCTTTCCCTGCATTGTTATACTGACGATTTTAATTATATTGGGAGAAAATGTGCAAAACGTATTACTTATCAATCTTACTCGCTTTGGCGATCTTTTGCAAATGCAACCTCTTATTCTTGGGTTAAAGGCTAAGCAATATTGCGTGGGTCTTATCTGTTTGGAAAATTTTGCCTCAGCAACTGCACTTTTAGAAGGTGTTGATTACGTTTTACCTATTCCGGGAAGTAGTTACTTAAATACACTTAATGAATCAAAGCAGGCTAACACGAAATTTGTTTGGACTTTAGCAGTACAGCAAGTTGAAGAATTAATAAATGCTTTACAAAAAGATTTTCCTGTTGACATTGTTGTAAACACTACTGCTACTTTGAGCGCACGTTTATTGTCAAGGCGTATTGTTCTTGCGCAAGAAAAGAGTGAAGATGAAATTCCCATTTGGGGTTTTGGGCTTGATGAAGACGGATTTGGGCAAAGTGGAGATTTATGGTCAACTTTTTTGCAAGGGGCTAGTGCCAATAGGCTTAATTGTCCTTTCAATCTTGTGGACATGTTCCGCTCTGTAGCCAAGGTTGCCAGTACTGCGCCTTTACGTGGTTTGAAAAATGTTTCTCAATCATTGCAAGAACAAGCTCAAGCTTTTATTTTAGAACGTCACTCTAAACCGTGTAAGGGCTATGTTGCCTTTCAGTTGGGTGCAAGCGAAAATAGGCGGCAATGGCCTGTGGCTCATTTTGCTGAATTGGGTCAGCAATTATGGCAAGACGAGCAACTTTGCCCCATTCTTCTTGGTAGTCCTGCTGAGGTACATCTTGCACAGGAATATTCAAGACTTGTCAATAATCATCTATTTGATGCTCACCCATTTATTGATGCCATAGGCAAAACAGATCTTCTAGGTCTTGCTGCCTTGGTTCAAAAGTGCACCTTAATTGTAAGTAATGATACAGGGACTATGCACTTAGCTGCCGGTCTTAATGTTCCCACCCTTGCTATTTTTCTTGCAACCGCTCAAGCTTTTGATACCGGACCATATATGTCTAATGCTTGCTGTCTTGAGCCTGCCTTACCTTGTCACCCTTGTGTATTTAATCAGCCATGTAAGTTTAAACCAAGGCAGCCATGTTTGCAAAGTATTTCAGCAAATTTGGTAAAACAATTGGTTAGTCACTATTTACAATATGGTAATTGGGAAGTGCGTATTTCCCAAGATGCCGTCCGCATTTGGAAAAGTAGCTATGATGTAAGAGGTTTTATACAATTGGAAGGTCTTTCCGGTCATGAAAACGAAGAACGCACTCACTGGTTATGTCTTCAGCGTGAACTTTATCGTCAAATTCTTGACGAAGACCAAAGCCCTTGCCATCCATTGCAATTTGATTCAAAGCATATACTTGGATTATCAGATAATTTACGCAAGGAAATAGTTGAAAATTTAAATCAATGTACTCAACTTTTCCTTTTGCTGAAAGAAAATATGTTGCTATTACAACATATACCTTCAAAACAAAACGGTCAGCGCATTTTGAATACATGTACAACAATCTATAATCTTTTAGAAAAATGTTCACATCTTAAAGCTTTAGGTCATTTATGGTTGGTGCTTTTCCAAGAAAGAGGTGCTCATGTGGAAAGTTTTAGTAGTCTTGTTGACTTTTTGCATCAAACCTTAATATCTTTTACAAACGCCCTTAATGATTATTGATTTTCTTAGATTTTAAGCCTTTTAGATCTATTTCAGCCTTATTTTTTTGCATTACTAGATATATTTTATGTCTATGTTTTTATTTGCCTTTATTTTAGTTAACTGCTGTCGAAGTATTGTTGATTTTATTTTGGCATGCGCATTGCATATGTAAAATTGCACTATGATTATTCTACAAATTTTTAAGGAGGGTTTATGATAATTATTGATGGTCGCCAAAGTGATATGCAGGTATCAAACTTTAGTAATCTGGAAGAGATTTTGGTACAGGTAATGAAGGAAGATGATGTGGAAGGTCGTGTTCTCACCGATGTTTTAGTCAATGATGAAGTATTTTCCGAAATATATCCCCACCAAGCAGAGGATGTAGATTGTGAATCTATTCAAAAGATTGAGGTTCGTACCGTACCTGTTGGTGAAATGGCTGTAAACATCTCGGAAGAAATGTATAAAGTTGTTCAAATTATGATTAGAGGCAGTGAGGAAATTGCTAAATTATTTCGACAAGCCGACGATACAGAAGGTTTAGAGCTACTTCAAGATTTACTTGATGTAACACGAGATTTTATGGGCATGGTTGAGGCATTACGATCACAATTTAATATTGAAAAAAGTAAAGAAATTGCTGATAGTAGTGCTAAACTTTCTTCCTTACTTTCAGAAATGGCAGAAGTTCTTGAAAATGAAGACTGGATACTATTTGCCGACTTGCTTGAGTATGAATTTTTACCAACTTGCGAAAACTGGAAACAGATTATAGTAAAGTTGCGTGAAGATATTCGCTCTAGTGTTGAAAAATAATATGTATTATTAATCATATAACAAAGAACTTAATAAAGGTATGTAATTTCAAAAAAGGATATAGCAATGCAAACAGCCATCGATTATTTAAACGAGGCTTTGGATATAGGACGTAAAGAATTCATTGCTCTTGCCAGTGATAATCTTGATGAAGCAGAAAGCTTGTCAGAAAAACGCAATTGGCTTATTTCTCAAGCTTGGTCAGCTAAACAAGGTGCTGATGGTGATACTTATAAGAGTAAGCTTCTTCAGATACAAAATATGCAGCATCGTTTAACAGTAGAAGCGACTGCGAAAAAGCAAGAGGTTATGAAAGTGCTTATGCGTTCTCGTAAAGAAAACCGTCGCCTTACCGGCTATAAAAAAGCTATGGTAGGTTACGGAACATAGTAATTACACAAAAAAAGGCTG
>CAYJDL010000014.1:0-2749 GCA_964368885.1 uncultured Desulfovibrionaceae bacterium
TGTATCTTTAAGAAAACGCTAGTTTAAGCAAATCTTGAAAAAATCAAAACTGAATTTTGAAAAACTGCATTCACTACACTGAGTGTTAAGGGTTCATCTGCACAATTAAAAAAGTCGTGGATTGCTTCGTCACAGACTCTTCGCAATGACCTGATTTTACAACGAAAGTCATCAATTACGAGGAAAAACGCTCCGTGATTTGCGTCAAGGCTCGTATTAGAAAACGTTTTTTCGTGGCAATCCATGTCTTTAAAACTACGTTATACTACTTGACTTTTAAAATCGGAACCACGTGTATCTGTTTAACCTTACAAAAAGTCTTTTCGTCAGCAAGGTAGTGAGCTTTTCAAAAAACATTCACTAGAATTTTTCGTTAGAAAAATTCTAGTGTTTCGTATAATTATATGATTAGTAGGTGATAATAAAATCAGTTTTCAGCTAAGCTACGATTTTATTTTCCGCTTAAAGGAACAGCTAAGAATGTTACCTTACCCCCACGATTAATTTGTAGCATTATCGCACCACGTTTTTCAACACTTTTAATAATACCAGCTAAATCCTGAGCATTTTTCACCTCAGTCATATTGGCACTTATAATAATATCGCCAACTCTAATACCTGCCTTATCACCGGATTTATTAGGTTCAACCTTTCCTACATAAAGACCATGACCTTTTTCAATTTTAGCAG
The DNA here is from genome assembly GCA_964368885.1 of uncultured Desulfovibrionaceae bacterium. GTDB lineage: Bacteria > Desulfobacterota > Desulfovibrionia > Desulfovibrionales > Desulfovibrionaceae > CAYJAD01. The sequence goes on from CAYJDL010000014.1 coordinate 691, forward strand.
CTTTTGCTTCTTCTGTAGTAATGGGACGAACAGAAATGCCAAGGCTTGCTGTTTCCATATTTTCTTGTTTTACGCTACTATCTCCGCTTAATTGTTGAGAATTACGCTCTCCAAGAGTTACGACAAAATTTTCTTTTTTGCCATTACGCCAAACGGTTACAGTTGTTTTAGATCCTGGTTTTTGACCTGCAATAGCTTTTAACAAGGCAGATGAATCATCAATATCCTTACCATCAACGGCAATAATAACATCTCCGGCTTTCAATCCTGCTTTGTCTGCCGGATCTCCCTTCATAACATCATTAATAAGGGCACCTGAAGCTTCTTCAAGACCAAGAGCTTTAGCAGCATCCTTAGTCAACTCTTGCATGGAGATACCAAGCCAACCACGGCTTACTTTTTTTCCGTCCTTTAATTGCTCAGCAATGGTTGAAGCCATGGTACTTGGAATTGCAAAGCCTATACCTTGTCCGCTGGCAATAATTGCAGTATTAATTCCAACTACTTGACCTTCCATATTAATAAGCGGACCGCCGCTATTACCGGGATTAATTGATGCATCGGTTTGTAAATAATTATCAAAAGGTCCGGAATTAATATTTCGTCCCTTAGCCGATAAAATACCTGAAGTTACAGTATGATCAAGCCCAAAAGGATTACCTATAGCCATTACCCATTCGCCAACACGAGCTTTATCGGAATTAGCAAAAGTCAAAAATGGAAGTTTTTTATCTTTAACATCGACTTTTAATAAAGCAATGTCAGTTTCCTTATCAAAACCGATAAGTTTTGCCGCAATAGATTCAGCTTCTTCGCTAGAACCTTGAAGATTTACGTTAATAAGGTCAGCACCTTGAACCACATGGTAATTAGTCACAATATAGCCGTCAGGTGATATAATAAAGCCTGAACCTAAGGAACGTCTTTTGCGTTGACCTTTATTATAAGGTTGAAAAGGTTGAAATTGTTCAAAAAACCTTTCAAAACCAGGAGGAACTCGCTGCATAAAATGTCTTAAAGAATTGTCGCCCACATTTTTGGGTTTTGTCTCTGTGCTAATATTTACCACAGAAGGCCCTACTTTTTCTGCTAAATCTGCAAAGTTAGGTAAGCTTGCAGCTTGCAACAAGCTTGCGCTCAAAATTAGAGTGAAAAGTAAAAAAGTTGTTATAAGGTTACGTTTAATCATGTTTTCTCCTTAATGATATTTCCTCTGTAAAGTTTATAATAAACTCCTAAAACACAAAGCCATACATTTTGCATAAGTTTGTGTTGGCTATAATATAAGTTATAACTATGGTCTGTGAAGTGCCTTTTTGTAAAATAAATCATAAGTTTTGAAATTTAAACTAAATATATGGCTTTTGAGAGGTGTGGTACAATTTTTCAACTTAATTAAATGCTGATTTAATCAATGTTTGATTTTCATAGTTTGACTTTATTTATACAACATGCTACGAGGAAAACATAAAAAAGGAATAAAATTCATGATAAGCTTCGGTTTTAAGTTATTTTCATTGCAAAAAAATATTTTTTTATTTTTACCTATTTGGCTAATATTTATACTTTTTCCGCAAACAACGCTTTCCCAAAGTAATATTTATGAAATAAACGATTTAGAAAAAATGATCGGTCAGATGATTATGGTGGGTTTTCGTGGTACAGGTGAAGACTCTTCCCCTAAATCCGATTTACAAGACGTGCTTGCTTCCATAAAAAAAGGTCATTTAGGTGGAGTTGTTCTTTTTGATTATGATGTTATTTTAAAATCTAATGAAAGAAATATTAAAAGCTTAGAGCAAATAAAAAAATTAAACAAGCGTTTACAGCAAAATGCATCTATTGCTCTTTTTATTGCAATTGACCAAGAAGGTGGGTTTGTCAATCGCTTAAAACCTCCAGCACTCCCTATTTTTTTTCTACCTTCTGCCAAGGATATAGGAAAAGATAAGGTCGAGAAAACTCAATCTTGGGGTGAAAAAACAGGTTCTTTATTGAAAGAATTAGGAATTAATGTAAATTTTGCTCCTTGTGTGGATGTGGACGTTAACCCTCAAAG
>CAYJDL010000014.1:2759-18635 GCA_964368885.1 uncultured Desulfovibrionaceae bacterium
CAATAGGAAAAATACAAAGAGCATTTTCAAGCGATGCGCTTATTGTGGCAAAACATGGAAAGGCTTTTGCGCAAGGCTTAGCAAAACATGATATTATTTCTGTCTATAAACATTTTCCCGGTCATGGCAGTGCCACAACTGACACACATTTTTCTATAACAGACATTACAGAAACGTGGTCTGCAAATGAATTAATTCCGTATTTACCTGAAAATCGCCCAAATGTTCCTATGATGATGATGATTGGTCACCTTGTGCACAAAAAACTTGATCCCACTTTTTCTGCCCTACTTTCCAAGGCTATTGTGACAGGTCTTTTACGAAATACGCTAAAATGGAATGGGGTAGTTGTTAGTGATGACATGCAAATGGATGCATTAAACAAAGCATTTGGACGTAAGGATGCTTTATTTCTTGCTATCTTGGCTGGCGTTGACATTTTGGCTTATGGAAATAATCTAAAATACGAAAAAAATCTTGCTGAAGGTATACATAAAGATATTATGGACCTTATTAAAGAAGGTAAAATAAGCCCTGAACGAATTGCGCAATCATATCGCCGTATTATGGAATTAAAAAAAACCTCTCATATAATTAAACAATTTTAACCTATTATAATTGGGGGATAGTCATGAAAAAGCATCTAATCTATATTGATGGTCTTAAAGGCTTTTCTGCCCTTATGGTTATAATATTACATTATCTTTTAGCTTTTGATGTGCAAGGATATATAGGTTGGAATTGTGGCATTGCTGAAGCAGAAAAATGGAATCATTATTGGACTAACTTTCCGCTTTCTGCCTTTACCAATGCAAGCTATGTGCTCTATATGTTTTTTGCTATAATTGCTTTTCTTCCGGCACATGTTTTATTTAACGGTAAGGAAACACAATGGATACAAAAACAAGCAATTATTCGTTATTTTCGCTTTGTACCGTATACCTTTATTTTGATATTAATATCTTACATTCTGTTCTCTAATGGTTTATATTTTAATCAAGAATTGGGAAAACTGCTTCAAGAGCCGTGGAATAATGCCATAATGTCACAAAATATGCTACTTAGTGATGTTTTATGGTCGGGACTAATTGGTGCCATGATGGTTGGCGCAGGCAATTACCTTACTTCCCTTTGGTGTATGAATATTATTTTTATTGGTTCATACCTTTCTTATGCGGTACTGCTCTTTTCTGCCAATGTAAAAAATCGCATATTTATATATATTTTCCTATGGTTAGCATTATACACAACTCCACTTTATTCATTTTTTATAACAGGCATAGCCGTTGCTGACATATACAGTACAAAAAAGTTAAGTTTAAGCACCATTCAATGCAGGATTTTTTTTGCTGTAGGATTAATTTGCGCCATAATTGGCGAAGCACCATGGTCTACCCTCTCCATTGAGTATATACCAGCACGATTTATACAGTATTTTTTGCAAAATTTTGGCATTTTTTCTATCCTTTTAGCTATATGCAAAAGTAAAGCTTTGCAAAATTTCTTTAATAATAAAATATTTTTGCATTGCTCTAAGTATTGCTTTGAATACATTATAGTACACGCACTTATATTATTTAGCTTTTCTGCGTGGGTTTTTATACAGATTTATGATATTTGGGGTTATACCATGGCTTTCATTGTAGCTTGTATAACTGCTATTCCATTAAATATTTTTGCAACAGTAGCTTGCGCAAAAGTATTGCAACCTTTGACAACATGGCTTTCAAGTAAGGCTTATGCTTTTTTTACCAAGGTATCTTAAATAGTGTCGTAGCATGTACCTTTTTGGCTTTATTTTTGTAAGATTTCACGAACTTTTCGGTCATGTATGTTTGCATACACTCCTCAAAGCTCGTTCATCTTCCTTAGATAAATCTCAAAGACAAATCACAAAAATTCGCAATTTGATGACACCATCTAATTTGACATTACTTTGCGCTTATGACATTATGAACCTCATTTCAACAATTACTTTTTTTCTTATTATAATTAATGTGAGGGCAAGATGTTACATCCGGTAATTCTTTGTGGAGGCAGTGGAACACGTTTATGGCCCATGTCTCGGGCATATAGTCCTAAACAGTTTGCTGAATTTAATCAAAATGAACATTCCCTTTTTGCACAAACTTTTCAAAGGGTACAACATTTGCAAAGAGCCTTAGAACGCTCACTTGGTGCGCCCATTATTATTTGCCATGAAGAATATCGATTTTATGTAGCGAGTATAATGCAAAATATGCAAATTCCGGGAAGTCGCACTCCAAACATTATTTTAGAACCGGAAGCTAAAAATACTGCTCCTGCCATTGCCCTAGTAGCTTTAGCCGCATTAGATGCTGATGAAGACGCAGTGCTCTTAGTTTTACCTTCTGACCATGCTTTAAGTCCGGATAGAGTCTTGGTTGACGCTGTTGCCGATGCTATGACTTCTGCCGAAAATGGCTATTTAGTGACTTTTGGCATTACTCCCCACTCACCTAAAATGGGCTATGGTTATATTGAACAAGGCAATCCTTTGGAACAAGGCGACAACCTTGAAGATTTACTACAAAATAATGTTTATCATGTGAATAGGTTTATTGAAAAACCTCCCTTAGATGACGCTATTGCTATGTTTGAAAAAGGAAATTTTTTGTGGAATAGCGGCATGTTTATGTTTAATGCCAAAACCTATTTAGAAGAATTAGAAGCACTTTCCCCTGATACTGTTGACACTTGCCGCTATGCTTGGCAACAGCGCAAACAAGATAGGGATTTTATCCGTCCTGATGCGGCTGCATTTATGGCTTGTCCAGCTCAATCCATTGACTATGCCGTTATGGAACATACTAAAAAAGCAGCAGTTTTACCCCTTAATGCAAAATGGAATGACATGGGTTCATGGGAATCCTTTTACGAACAAGGCGAGTGCAGTAAAGATGCCTTTGGCAATGTGAGCAGTGGCGATGTCCTTACCTTAAAGACTCGTAATTGTTATATACATTCTCAAGATCGCCTTGTGGCTACGCTTGGATTAGAAGACATTATAATTGTTGAAACTCCTGATGCTGTCTTGGTTGCAAATAAGCACATGTCTCAAGAAGTTCGCACCATTGCCATGGCCTTAAAGGCGCAAGGGCGCAGAGAAGCTTTATGGCATCAAAAAGTGTGCCGACCTTGGGGTTATTATGAAAGCCTTGCTCATGCGGAGCGTTTTCAAGTCAAACGTATTGTCGTTAATCCTTCAGCGGAATTGTCTTTACAAAGACATTACCATAGAGCAGAACATTGGGTTGTAGTTAGCGGTACAGCTGAAATTACCAAATCAGAATCCAATTTAAATAGCGAAAATGCCAATGAAAATGTTTTTTTGCTTACGGAAAATCAATCTACCTATATTGCTCAAGGTGCAATACATAAATTAAAAAATCCCGGCATAATTCCCTTGGTTCTTATTGAAATCCAATCCGGTAGCTATCTTGGTGAAGATGATATTGTACGTTTTTCAGATCCATACGGAAGAAATTAAAGGCATAAACACTTTGGAATTTAAGGATTTTTAAATAATGATTCATACTGATGCAAAAATATATGTAGCCGGGCATCGTGGTTTGGTTGGGTCTGCCGTATTGCGAGCCTTAATGCAACAAGGATATGAAAATATTATAAAATTTACCAGATCCGAATTGGATTTATGTGATAGTAAAGCAGTAGCAAATATGTATGCGGATCAAAAACCTGATTACGTTTTTATTTGTGCGGCAAAAGTTGGTGGAATTTATGCCAATGACAACTATCCTGCTTCCTTTATTTATGAAAATTTACAAATGCAAAACGCTCTTATTCATCATGCATGGGAGCATAAAGTAAAAAAATTGTTGTTTTTAGGTTCATCTTGCATTTATCCTCGTCAATGTCCTCAACCAATTAAAGAAGAGTATTTACTTTCTGGTCCTTTAGAAAGCACCAATCAATCCTATGCTTTAGCAAAAATTGCCGGTATTCAAATGTGCGATGCCTATCGCAAGCAATATAATTTTAATGCCATAAGCGTAATGCCTACTAACCTTTATGGTCAAGGTGACAATTATCACCCTGAAAATTCTCATGTTATTCCTGCTCTTATTGGTCGATTTCATGCGGCAAAAGTAGCCAATGCTCATGAGGTTTGTATTTGGGGTACTGGTAAACCAAGGCGAGAGTTTTTGCACGTAGATGACCTTGCTAAGGCCTGCCTTTTGCTTATGGAAAAATATAATCAATTCTTGCCAATTAATGTAGGTTGTGGGGAAGATTTAAGTATTTTAAGTTTAGCTCAACTTATATCCAAGGTGGTGGGCTTTAAGGGTAAGATCACTCTTGATAGTTCAAAACCTGATGGTACTATGCGCAAGGTATTAGATATTACTAAAATACTTGCTCTTGGTTGGAAACCGCTTATTTCCTTAGAAGATGGTTTACAACTTGCCTACGAAGACTTTTTGCACAGTGATGTGCGGCAATAATAAGGATAGCTTTTTTGCTAAAAAATATTTTTCAAAGACTTTATTGGTATATCTGGTCACCAATGGGTATATTATTTATAATGTCGGCTATTTTTTATACGGCCATACATTTTTACACAAACTATGCCATACAAAATGCTGGTACCCAAACACCTGAAGTTTTAGCAAGCTTTTTAGAAAGACTTTTAGCTTTACGAATGATTTTAAGCGGTTGTTTTTGTATATTAATAGGCTTTATAAGTGTCAAGTTATCTGGTCATGTTTGGCCAGGTGTGCTTATTCACACCTTAGTAGTATTAATAATCATGCTTTTAGACCTTCCCTTAGAGCAAATGCTAACACATTGGGACATTACCTTGCTTATTTTAGCTACTGTAACTTCCATAACTGGCGTTTCCGGCGGATTAACATTAGCATTTTTTTGGTTAAGAATGAAATACCCAAGGCGCAGAAGGATAAAGTAGCAAATCAGAACTTATCAGCTCATAAACATGAAAATTCTTATTTGTAGTAATCAAGCTCGTAGTTTGCGTTTATTTTGGGGAAGTTTGCTTACAACCATAGGTGCAAAAGGTCATAATCTCTGCCTACTTGTGCCGAATATTAATATTGATACCTCAGAGCAAGATTTACAACAGCTTGACTGTCTAATAAAATCTTGCTCTTGTCCTAAACAATCAAAATTACATTTTTTTTATCTTCAAAGCAGGGGTCGGAATTTAATATCCGAAATGCGTAGTTTTTGGTCATTATATAGTATTTTACGCCAAGAAAAACCTCAAATTATTTTTGCTACCACCATTAAGCCTATTTTATACCTGTCCTTGGCACTAAGACTTATGGGTAAAAATTACTCTGCCCGTATGTATTGTTGTATTACCGGCTTAGGTTATGTTTTTGAGCAACAGTCTTTTTTTTATAAGTATTTCCTTAGGAAACTGTATAAATACGCCCTAAAACAAGTACACACTATTTTCTTTCAAAATCCTCATGACCTTGAATTTTTTGCTGAAAATAATATGTTCTCCCCTTGTGAAAAACATAAAGCAAAGCTTATTGCCGGAACAGGCGTAAATACAAACTTTTACTATTTTTATCCAAATTATCCTATTAATCCAACCTTCTTACTTATGGCACGTTTGTTAAAATCTAAAGGTATTGAAGATTTTGTTTTAGCCGCAAAAATAGTAAAATCTCGTCATCCAAATGCTCGTTTTCAATTACTTGGAAAACCACAAACAGGACCTGATTGCATAGATTTACAAACAATAAATTCATGGCATAAACAAAATATATTAGAATATCTTGGATTTTTGGAGGACGTGCGACCAGCTATAGCAAGCGCAAGTATTATGGTTTTACCTTCACTTCGAGAAGGCATTCCTTGTGCCATTTTAGAAGGTATGAGCATGGGCAGGGCTGCCATTGTCAGTTCTGTTCCCGGATGCTTGGAAGTAGTTAAAGATGGCGAAAATGGAGTTTTTGTTCCGGCAAAAAACCCTTTAGCCTTAGCCGATGCTATGGAGCATTTTATTAGATTTCCAGAAAAAATAGTCAGCATGGGGGAATATGCACGAAATTTTGTACATGAAAATTTTAAAGCGCAAGACGTAGCGGATAAACTAGTATATGAAATGCATTTAAGCTAAAGAAAGATTGAATTATTTTTTTGAGGGAAAAAAAGAATAAATCCCTTTTTCCCCAAAAAAGAAAGAAAAAATATTAACCCCAATTACGAGAAGTAAATATACTTCCTCTATGGTCAATAAGTAAGCATTCACGCCTTGGAAGGCTATTAATTAGTATTAGCGCATCCTTAGCCTGCATGGTAGAAATGGCAGTAGCCAAGGCGTCAGCTTCAAGAGCAGTTGGTGCAATTACCGAAGCTGAAATCAAGTGCTTAGCACTTTGCTTACTATGTGCATTAATTAAATGATGGTATTTTTTCTGAGCATCATAATAATTCTCATAGTTTCCGGAAGTAGCTATAGCCCCACTTAAAGCACGTTTGGCAATAGTGGTATTATTCTTAGCCGGACTTTCTATACCCACATGCCAAGCAGTGTTTTGAGCTTTTTGCCCTTTAGCAACAATATCACCACCGGCATTGACTAAATGATTTACAATACCGTGTTGCGTCAGCATTTTAGAAGCTTCATCGGCTATATAACCCTTGGCAATACCATCTAGGGTGAGCATCATGGAACTACGCCCAAGACGTATATGGTCATGGCTAAGGTGAATTTGGTCAGCTTGCATAAGCTCTTTAGCCGCTTGAACTTCTTTAGCATCAAGACGCATATTGCCATTAGGATTTTGCCCTTGACGATACAGTTGCAATAACGGTGCAATGGTTACATCAAAAGCACCTGAGGTTAAATTATGTACTTGCTTTGCCTTTTGCAATACATAAATAAGATGCGGTGAGGCACTAAGCAATTTACCTGTTTCATTTAAAGTAGTTAAGGGAGAAGCCTTATGTCTTGTAAATTCACTTTCCAGACTTTGCATATGTTTAAAAGCCTTAGAAATTGCTTCTTCCGCTAAGTTTTTATTTTTATGAACAGCAGAAATTGTAACAAATGTACCTAACATAACACGAGTTTGAGTATGAACTTGCCCAAAGCTTTTACCTTCATCAAGGTCATGTGCGTTGGAATTTGCAAAGGCTAAAGGCTGCCAAACTTGACTTATAAGCCCAAGACCTAAAATGCTTGCGCCTTTAAGTATATTGCGTCTGCTAAGATTATTTTTTTCTTGTTCTAATTGTCCGGATAGTCCAGATTGTTTTTTCATGACATATCCCTTTTATCCTTGAGCTTGACTATCATTTGATTGTTCTTGACTTGCTTTGATTTCCAGTTCCTTAAGGTGCGTTACATCCATTTGATGGGTAAGTGTAGGACAATAGGAACGTAAAATCTTGCGAGGACAAGTAGCAATACATACTTCTTCACATTCAGCACCATAGCTTAGGCATTTTTGCTGATCTATTTCAATGCGATTGTCCACAGTGCTAATGGCTTTAGCCGGACAAGCCTTAATACATTTGCCGCAGTTAATACAACCAACTTCGCAAATATCCATAACAGCACGCAATTTATCCTTAGTTGCGCAACATACAGCTATGCGTGCTCTAGCCGGAATAAGGTCTAATGAATTACGGGGACAAGCCTTAATACACATGCCGCAACCTGTACATTTAGTCGGGTTGATAACTACCAATCTGTCAATAACTTCCATGGCATCAAAGGCACATACATGTTTGCAGTCACCAAATCCAAGGCATGAATAAGGGCAAAGCTCTGATCCATTCATAAGCAAAGTAGCAGCGGCACATGATGGCATACCATAATATTGATAACGAGCGGCAACTTTTCCGGCTACTTTGTCACAGCGACGAAATGAAAGCATAGGGTCAACTGCGCCAACAGATTTTCCTGTAAGTTCACCAATGGTAATACTTGTATCAGAGCCACCGGCAACACAAAGTCCAGCGGAAACACTGCTGTCGTTTACAACTGCAATAGCATAGCCTTCGCAACCGGCATAACCACAACCGCCACAATTGGCACCGGGCAAGGCATCAAGCACGGCTTCTACTCTTGGGTCTTCTTCCACATAAAATACTCGTGAAGCCGCCGCTAAGACAATTGCGGCTACAAGGCCAAGACCAAACAAGGTCAAAACAGATGTTAAAACCATATTAATCCTCCTAACAGCCTATTAGCCGGTCATGCCTTTAAAGGCGACAAAGGCAAGGGACATAAGTCCTGCCATAATTAGAGCAATTGGGGTACCTGCCATGGCCTTTGGTACTCGACTTGTTGCCAATCTTTCCCTTATTCCGGCCATAAGCACCAAGGCTAACATAAAACCGGCACTGGCGGCTATGGCGTAAAGGATGGAAGTTGTAAAATCAAATTTTTCCCTTTGAACCAAGATGGCAACACCCATAACCGCACAGTTAGTAGTAATAAGCGGTAAAAATATACCCAAGGAGGCATATAATGGCGGAACCATTTTTTTAAGGAACATTTCCACAAATTGTACTAAGGAGGCAATAACAAGAATAAATACAATGGTTTGTAAATATCCTAAATCATACGGTACAAGAACATGTTTTTGAATAAGCCAAGTACAAGCTGTTGCCATAATGGTTACAAAAATTACTGCTCCGCCCATTCCCAAAGCTACGCCTTGCTCTTTGGAACAACCAACATATGGGCAGTTACCAAGATATTGGGCAAGAACAATATTATTGACAAAGATGGCGGAGATGAAAAGTTGAAAAATATCCATATCCCCTCCTATTTATTACCTGCAGCGCAAGCACCACAAGATGAACAACCGCCAGATGCATTTTCAGGTTCTGTGCGTCCCTGACGTCTGGCTTGCCATTTGGTAAAGGCATTCATGGCGCATAAAATTACGCCTAAACAAATAAAAGCACCCGGTGCTTCAATCATCACTAAGAAAGGCTCAAAGCCTTCCCACATTACATATTCCCCAAATAAGGTTCCCGCACCTAAAAGCTCACGTAAACCACCAAGGAAGGTTAAAGAAACAGTAAAGCCAATTCCCATACCAAGCCCGTCGGCTACGGAAAGAGCAACTGTATTTTTTGCGGCAAAAGCTTCAGCTCTACCCAAAATAATACAGTTTACAACAATAAGAGGTACGAAAATACCAAGTTGTTGATAAAGAGGATAGGCATAAGCTTGCATAAGCAATTCCACCGACACAACCAAGGAGGCAGAAATAGCAATAAAGCAAGCAATACGCACTTTTTTTGGAATAAGATTTCTTAATAATGAAACCAAGAGGTTAGAAAGTACCAAGACGAAGATAACAGCAACGCCCATACCAAGCCCATTATTAGCAGATTTTGTTACCGCCAGCACAGGACATAAACCAAGAAGTAAACGGAAAGGAGGTAATTCATTCCATAAACCTTTGGAAAATTCTTTGACAAGTTGTTGCATACTATTTTCCCTCCGGCCAAGCTTTTAAAATTTGCTCTTTAAGTTCAGCATAAACCGTAGCAGCTTTGGATACAGCTAAAGTAGTACCGCCGGAAGATACGGTTGCACCGGAAATGGCATCAATGCTACCGCCATCTTTTTTTAGCTTAACATCCTTAGGCTTACCAATAAATTGATCCGTAAAGCGAGGTAGTAAAATAACATCACCAATACCGGGAGTTTCCTTCATGGTGGTAACACCAATCCCAACAAGGGTATCGTTGCTTGGATTAAAACCAACCATAACATTAATATCACCGCCAAAGCCTGTTCCACTATTTTCCATAGCTACACCTACAAGCTTGGCATCTTTCTTAGCCGGAAAGACCATTACGGTACTGCCATCTTTTAAGGTGAATTTTTGTCTATCTGCCACAGGTGAATTATCTACATTAGCGAAAATTCTTTTTAGCACAGGTTCTTGGACATATTTTAACACTTGCTCTTCAATGGGAACTGTCGTTATTTGTTTTAAATAAGATAGAGCAAAACCCGAAATACCGCAAATAACCGAAAGAACTACTAGCATTCTGACTATATCACGCATTATTTGCCTCCAAATGGCTTTGGTCTTATGCCATCAAGTAAGGGCGCAAGTAAATTAATTAATAATATGGCAAAGGGTACACCATCAATATGAACTCCGTAAACCCTAATAATAATCACTAATACACCACCAAGTAAACCATAGAGCATCATTGGAATTTGTCTATCAGGTGAACTTGAAGATTCAGTTGCAAGAAAAAATCCACCTAAAATAGTAGAACCGGTAAGCAAGTGAAAAAGTGGAGTAGCATACATTTGTGGCTCAATACTGTGAAAAATAGCTGCTGTAATTACTACGCCTAAAAAGAAACTTACCGAAATTTCCCAACGAATAAAACCTCGTATGGCAAGATAGCATCCGCCAATAATCAGTCCTAAAGCTTGAGCTGATCCAAGACCACCAATTTGCATACCTGTAAGTAAACCCATAGTGCTGGTTTGAGCGGCAGTTGAAACATCAAAATACTTTAACTGCACTAAGGGATCAACATAGCTAGTAGATAATTGCATGGCATTTGGATCCATAAGTACCGGCCATGATATATAAAGCAAGGCCCATCCGACTAAGGCACTATTTACCGGATTGGCACCAAGCCCACCAAAAGCCATTTTGCCAAGGGTAATGCAGAGAAATACACCTACAATTACCAACCACCAAGGAGCAGCAGCAGGCAAAAGAAATGAAAACAGTAAACCTGTTATTGCCGGAGAAAAATCATCTACGGTAATTTCTCGCCCAATCATTTTTTGACATAAAGCTTCAACAGCAATGGCTGTTAACATAGCCAAGGCCATAACCCTAGCTGCAGGAAGTCCCCAATGCCAAATAGCCATACCAACGGCGGGTAAAAGTGCTATTAGCGTTGTGTAATTTAATTTTTGTATTGTCCGACCGCAATGCCAAAACGGGGGGGCACTTACGGACAACAATGTAGCATTTTTTTGTGTTGCCATCCAATCCTCCAATTATTCCGACGCTTGCGGTGTAATTTCTTCAAGTTTACTTAAAGCTTCTTGTTGAAGCAAAATATGCTTGGCAAGACGAATGTATTGTAATACAGGGCGTCTAGCTATACATACATAGCCACAAAGACCACATTCAAAACAGGAAAAGATATATTCTTTGCGACAGCTTTCATGCATGGCAAATTCTGCAAAACGACTTAAAGAAGAAGGATTTAAGCGAGCAGGACAAGAAAGAACACATGCACCGCAATTAACACAAGGACTATGACCTTGAATTTGTGGAACATCACTTGATTTAACCACAAAAACGCCATGCGTACCCTTGGTAACACTGCGCTCTAAGGTATCTAAGCTTTCTCCACGCAATGGACCGCCTCTTAATAATGTATCACCTTCTTTTATAGCAATTTTTGCATGCTCCATTAATTCCCCAATGGGAGAACCTTCTTTTGCTATATAATTAGTCCATTTACTATAACTTCCAACTGTAAGCACTGTTTCAATAAGCGGTAAACCCGTATCCCCTACCCTACCAAGGCTCCAAACATTATGTAAGCTTACGCTGGATACATCGGAAGGATTTTCCTTTCCGGTAACATTTTTAATAACAAGCTCTGAAATACTTTGAGGATAATCAGCCGAAACATGCACAACTTTTAAACCTTCAAAGGTAAATTGCATACCGTGCGGAACTGCTAAAATTAATTCCTTAGCTCGCATTATGCGCTTTAATAACTCAATACCAATGCGTAAAGTCTTGCCATAAGTTATGAGCATGGGCTCAGCCCATGTAATACCTGGGTCAGGGTTTAAACCATTAATAATCAGTGTATTACATTTTTTTGCTAATGATTTAGTATTTAAACCTAATTTTTTTAAAGCAAGACGTAACTCTTCACCTGAAATATCCATAGCAAGCAAGTCCACAGGCTTTACTGGGGATGTATCTTCAGTGTCTTCACTTGAATATGGGCATAACTTCTCATTTAAATCATCTCCTGTATCATTGGCAACAGGAACACTTTTTATAAAAATACTACGCTCGTTTACTTCAGTCACTTCACCATGAATAGGTGAAAATAAATCACCTTTTTCAGCAGAAGGATGCTGTGCTAAAAGCATATATGGATGCACTACAGTTTTTTTCTTAATTCCAGATACAAGAGTAAAACCCTCACGATTTAAACGCACATGACTTGGAATTGGACCTTGACTAAAACGCTGTGTTGCCCCATATACAAGATGGAAACGAGGGTCGTTAAGTATTTGAAAATTCTGTTTCATACTAAACTCACTTCGTATGGCATTGGTTGCATTGTTTAGAGGTATAAGGACCTGCCTTCATTTTTTCATGACAAGTCATACACTGAGTATGGAAAGCTGTCATAGCATCGGGAATAAGATCGCCTAACTTCTCAGTGTGACAAGCAGCACAGCTGGCATAATTTTTATTTAAGATAAACTTATCCACGCCCTGCTCTTTTAATCTTTTCCTATTGTCTATAACGGTATGACAAGTGGCACAGTCTGCTAAACCATTAGAAAACATATCGTCCTTGTGACAGCTTTGACATTTGGCATGAACAGCATCTTTTAAAGATGGAGTCTTGCTAGCCTTAGCCGGAAGAGCATCATGACAATTAGCACAGCTTTGTGGCTCAGGCTCAATGCTGGTATCTTCATGGTGACATGAAGTACATTCAAGACCATAGTCTTCGCTATGAGCAGCATGAGTCCAATCTACCTTTGGAGCAAATTCCATATGGTGACAAGTTGCGCAAGCATCAAGACCCTTGATTTCATTTTTATGATTTACACGAAATGCTTCATCAAAAGTAACGCCATGACATTGTCCGCAACTTAGAGCATTTTCTTTTTCTACAATCATTTCATGGTGACAGCTAGCACAGGCTATTTTACCATCACCCTCATGTTTTTTATGGTTAAAAACTACCTTACCGGCTGCATTATCTAATAAAATGCGCTCAGGAACCTTTTGTACGGGCTCCGGTATAAGGTAACCAACTCCAGCTACAGCCATGAGAATAACTGCAAAAATTACTACAGGTATGTAACGTTTTTGCAAAGGAACCTTCCTTGATTAAATGTGATACAAAACTGCTATGCACTACCCCTATAGTGTACTAAATTCTAAGCTTTTTGCAAAGGAAAAATTACTAGCTTTTTGATTTTAATTAAAAGAAATGGGAGGTAGAATTTTTTTGAAGAAAAATTTTTGAAGAAAAGTTTATTGTAAGCATTTTTGCACAAAGCTACGACAATAGATTGCTTCATTGTAAAACAATAACTTTAAAATATCAAGCAGTTATCGTGAGGAGTATGACAATGAAGCAATCTATTGTCTTAGCTTTTTTAGTAAAAAGTGTTTTAAATTATCGGTACTTTGTGCAATAGCTAAAGATATTTTTTAGATTTTATTAGCAAACTTATACAAGTCTTAATTTACATTTCAATATTTCATCATTATTTGAATTTTGTCAAGAAAAATTATGGTGAAATTTTCTTCTAAAATACAAATAGTTAGCGTTTTTAAAAATAGATATTACACTTTTTCAACAGGCGTTAAAGTAGAAAGCCATTGATCAAGCGTCTGGAAAAGTTTATTAGGATCAATGGGCTTGGTAACATGATCATTCATGCCACTTTGAATACTTTTTTCTATATCAGATTGCATAGCATGAGCTGACATTGCTATAATTATAAGATCTTTAAATTCAGGAAGTTGTCGAATTTTTAAAGTAGCTGTTAAGCCATCCATTACAGGCATTTGTATATCCATAAGAACAGCACTATATTTATCTTTTTCAAGCATATTAATTGCTTCTAATCCATTATTGGCAACATCAATGCTATATCCTACATCTTCTAATAATTCTGTAGCAATAATTTGATTTATTTCATTATCTTCCACCAAAAGCAACCTATCAGTGCGTTTTTTTGGTGTAGTTAATGGTGCGACGGCTTGCGCTTTATTAAAATAGGGTTGTATATCATTACTAATATTAAAATCCAGTTCAAAGAAAAATGTTGACCCTTGACCTTGAACACTTTCAATCCAAATTTTTCCACCCATTGCTTGAATAATTTTTTTACAAATAGCAAGACCAAGACCTGTTCCGCCATATTTACGAGTGGTTGAAGAATCCGCTTGAGTAAAAGCAGAAAAAAGTTTTTCAACCTGTTCTTTACTTAAGCCAATACCACTATCTTGAACAGAAAAAAGACAGCGTATGCCATAGCTCTCAAGTGGAGAACATTTAAAATTAACAGTCACACTTCCTTTTTCGGTAAACTTTAAAGCATTGCTCACAAGATTAAATAAAACTTGCTTAATACGAAGTGGATCTCCTAACAATGGAGTTTCAGCACAATTTCCATGATTTACGCTAAGTTCTACATTCTTCACCTTCGCTTTTGGTAAATACAAGCTCATAACTTCATGACTTAGACTGCTTAAAGTAAAGGGAATAATCTCCAGCTCTAATTTTCCGGCTTCCATTTTTGAAAAATCCAAAATATCATCAATAATGCGTAAAAGGTTATTGGCAGAAAATAAAGCATTATGTATGTACTCACCTTGCTGAGTGTTAAGTTGAGTGCGTGACAATAAATAAAGCAATCCCAAAATTCCATTCATTGGCGTGCGTATTTCATGGCTCATATTAGCTAAAAATTCACTTTTAATTTGAGCATTTCGCTTTGCCTCGTCAATATTATGCTTTAGCGTTCCCACCATGGTCAATAAATGTTTATAAACGCCATGTTTTTCTTTTTTATCGTCAATGTCATAATCAGAATTAATTACCCTAGCAGTTATTTTAATTAATTCTGCCGGATCTTTGCCAAGTTGGAAAGTAATACTTACTATTACCCATATACATAGACAAGCAGCAAGAAGAACAACAATACAAATACTTATAATAATAAGATTTTGAGCATTTTGATAAACAATATTACCTTCCTCCGAAGCCTTAACTCCGGCATCTTTATTAATATTTACAGCATGTAATAATTCAAGTGAGGCTGCATCAAAAAGATTACGAGATTGAAGTGCCAACAGCTCAACGGCACGCTCCATATTGTTATTGCGAGTTAAATGAAAAAGTTGCTGGCTTAACTCAATATATTCATCCCAAAGTCTAGAAAAATTATCATAAATAATTTGTTCTTCAGGTGATGAAATTAATTTTTCATAACTGTCTCTCACCACAGCAAGTTCGTGCAAGATATTTGCAATAGCCTGTTCACATTCACTTGCAGAGTGCATGTCACTGCTATGAATAAAACTAATTTCATATATTCTATAATCAGAGGTTAGAGTGTTTATACGCTGTACATTTACAGTAGAAGGAAGCCAATTACTTGATATTTCAAGAGATTTCTGATTAACTTCATGCAATTGCACAAGACCGAAAACACCTATACCAACTAAAGCAATAAGCAGGACGGTTGTCATAAGGATGAGCTTTACAGATAAACGCATAAATCCTCTTTTTGTCAAAACGTAAAAAAAGATTTCAAAGGCTGGAAGAACAAAAAAATTGAGATATGTAAACAAAAGAGAGCTTAATCTACAAATAGCATTAAAGATAATTGCAATATAGGCAATTTTAATTTATATAAAAACAAACACTTGTCGATAAATAAAAATAGCATAACATCAAGCAATAAAGCAAGCTAAAATTTAATGCTAGTCAAAGTGTGCCATATAACTTGAGGAAACTTAGTTTCTATGGAAAAAAATGGTAGCACTTTCTTTTATTGCATCCTTTGAAATATGGGTTTATAGTGACTTTTGTTAAGCGTAAATTTTGCAAATTTTTTTATCGAAC
>CAYJDL010000014.1:18645-20358 GCA_964368885.1 uncultured Desulfovibrionaceae bacterium
ATGGCTTTACCTTCTCCTTTGCTATATTTTCCTATATTTCATAATAATATTAGCCTTTTTCAATCAAAGCCCTTAGCAAATGTTCAAAGCTTTGGATTAGGTCTTAACCCTGAATCCAAAGATATTTGGACTTGCCCAAACTATCCATTAGATGCTAAGCAATCCACTGATTATCTTAATGAAATTCAATATATGAATGATGAAGCGGCTTTGGGCGTTCCTATACATAATATTATGGCTTATCAAAATCCTAAAAAGCAAATGATGGATATACAAGAGCAAGAAGATTTAAAAGCTTTTGTTGAAAATAAGCAAAAAACAAGTATTAATTTTTCACTTCAAGAAATGAAAGCGGCACAGCAAACCTTACTATGGTTTTTTAAACAAGAGCAAAATTATGAAGAAGTAGGGAATATAATTGAACAATACACTGAAAATAAAAAATTTCTTTTAGAAGATTTAGTAACTGAAGATGATACTGCCTTAATTGATATTGCCGATACTGAAAATATTTTAAGTAATGTATTAACTTTACCCAAATGGAAAATGGTGTTAGATACTGCGTCATACTTTTTGCCAGAGCAATTTACAGCACTTATCAATAGTGCCGAAATGTGCAAGGATATACTTGAATTAACAGATTTTAATCCTTTAAGCACAGAAAGTATTCAGGCACTTGGACTTAAAAATGCAAGTGGTTATGAGCAAGTTGTTAGCATTGCTCAACTTTTAGAAGAAAAAAACTTGCAAGCAAAGCCACAGCTTGCAAAAAAAATAAATTGTATTATCTTGGAGACATGGGAATGACATTTTTTGCGCCTATTCCTCAAAAAGTGAAAGGAATAATTTTTGACTGCGATGGAGTAATTTTAGATTCAAAGCAGTCTAACCAATTGTTTTACAATAAGGTTTTGGAAGCATTTGATTTGCCACACTTAACGGAAGAGCAAGCTACCTTTGTCTATATGGCAACTGTTGAGCAAGCACTTAACAGCATTATTCCAGAGCATTTACACAGTCAACTTGAAGAAGTATGTACAAAAAAAGTCAATTATCATCGGGATGTTTTTCCCTTGGTTAAGCTAGAAGAGGGATTTTACGATTTTACTTTGTGGCTACAGTCTAAAAACGTGCGCTTAGGCATTCATACTAATCGATCCAACGCCATGCGCATGGTTACAGAAAAATTTCCATTTCTTTATGATTTTTCGCCCATTATGACTGTTTCGGATGTAAAGCCAAAACCGCACCCCGAGGGCATCTTTACTATCTTGTCAGCTTGGGGTATGGAAAAGGAAAATGTGCTTTTTGTGGGAGATAGTAAAAATGATCAACAAGCTGCCGCTGCTGCATCAGTGGCCTTTGTAGCCTATGGCAGTGCCGACCTTGATGCTACAATTAATGTACAATCTTTTAAGGCTTTACAAGAAATTATCAGTCCATTGGTGTAAAGTTGTAATATGAATTTAAAATTCTTATGAGGTAAATAATGATTCTATTATCCAATACACTTAGTGCCATTGCCTATATTTTACACAGTTTACTGCTTGTTTATTTTTGGGTTGTGGTGGTTGCTACTTTATTAACTTGGGTGCGTCCGGATCCATATAATCCAATTGTGCGTACTTTAAACGCACTTACGCAGCCTGTTTTTTACCGTATCCAAAGATGGATGCCCTTTATTGTTCAACGTGGTATTGACTTTACGCCCAT
>CAYJDL010000015.1:0-4364 GCA_964368885.1 uncultured Desulfovibrionaceae bacterium
AGCAATTGGCGGTGCAAAAATAACTCAAAAATGCCAAGAATCTATGACCCAAGTTAAGGATGAATCTTTAAAGTTACGCAAAAATATGAGCGAACTTGCAGACCATGCTCAATCTATTAGTGCTGTTATGAGCGTTATTTCAGATATTGCCGATCAAACAAATTTGCTTGCGTTAAATGCTGCCATTGAAGCTGCAAGAGCCGGTGAAGCAGGACGAGGATTTGCCGTTGTTGCTGATGAGGTACGCAAATTGGCAGAAAAAACTATTTCCTCTACTACTGACGTTGCCAATGCTATTAATGCAATTCAACAAAGTACTGAAAAAAATGTGCAACAAGTTGACACTGCGGTTGTGCGCATTGAAGAAGCTACTGAGCTTGCAGTTGAAGGCGGTCGTGCATTACAAGTCATTCTCGAAATGGCAGAACACAGTGCTGATGGCATTCGAGCTATTGCAACTGCCAGTGAAGAGCAATCAGCTACTTCCGATGAAATTGCCCAGTCCATTGTTACAGTCTCAAACATAGCAAATAATACTGTTAGCGCTATGAATGAAGCTACACATGCTGTATCTTCTTTATCGGAACAAGCTCAGCAACTTTCTATCCTTGTCGAAAGCTTAAAGACTAGCTAAATAAAAGCTGGATAGTAATTTTTTTGGGGAAAACTTTTTTGAAAAAAAGTTTTCCCCAAACCCCTTTCAAAAAACTTTCAGTAGGAACTTCTCTAAAGAAAAGTCCTCATACTTTTAATTATTTAAAGCGCTTTTTAACCTTAGCAAATGCAATACGCAAAATAATATATGAAATTAAGAAGACAAAAACATAACCAACAGCTTTTTCCGTAAAAGGTATGGTATATATTTCAACACCTTCAAAGCGCAATGATAACCACGCCAAACACAAAGGCACTGGAAGGAGCATAGCCATGCTTACACTGGCCTTTGCAAAAAAACTTTTTCCAAAATTATCATGAGCAAGCCTATTAGCTGCAAAGTAGGCTTCCTTTTCACCGCAATGCAAGGCTTTCATACTTAATTTATGATAATGTAGAGTTTTATCATTTAAATTACTGTAATATCGCCTATGGGCTGCCATAAGCAATATGCGTATTAATTCCCCTATAGCAATGCTATAAATAGCCAAAAATGCACATCCAAGCCAAAAACCAATATAGGCAGAACTAGGCCAACGAAAAGGAGCCACAAGAAAAGTGTCTAACCAAGATGGGATATATAAAGAAAAATTCATAATATATTCAACATGTAAGATGTGATTATTTTCTACTGATGACCAATGATAAATATGGCGGAAGCTTAGGCGCAGCGCATATCTTTTTGTAAACCTGCTCTTCACTACGACCCACATGAGATGCAAGTAAGGCTGTATCCTTACGCCCCTTATCCTCCAAAATTTTCATAATGGTAGGAAAGTTTTTATAAGCTTTGAGAATAACAATAGTATCAGCATTATCGATATTCTGCTGTAAGCTTTGATCATCTTTAATACCTGGGATAATGTATAAAGTTTCTTGCCCTTCGCATAGTATAGTTTTAGTACTAGCGGCTGTTGCCTGAAAAGAAGTAATTCCGGGAATAATATCTATAGGTAAGGTTGCATCAAGTTTTTGTAAGGTTTTAAATAGGTAGCCAAAAGTGCTATAAATAAGCGGATCCCCAAGAGTAATAAAAGCAGCACATTGCCCACTTTGTAAAGTACTCATTACTTTTTTAGCTGCAACATTCCAAGCCTTATTTAAAACTTCTTCATCCCTTGTCATTGGAAAATCAAGGCGAATAATTTCTATATTTTCTGGTAAATGTGGCATAGCTATTTGTAAAGCTATAGAGTAATCATTACGAGGAGATGCAGCAGTAAAAATAACATCAACACTATTTAAAACACGTACTGCCTGCAATGTAATTAAGCTAGGGTCTCCAGGGCCTACTCCTATGCCATAAAGTTTACCTTTCATACAAATTATGTCCTTCCTTATTAATGAATTTTAACATTAAAGTTAACTTTAGGATGTAACCACCTTGCTAGTTCTTCAACAGCATCCACGGCTCTTGGTCCGGGTCTGGCATAGTTAAACTCTGATACAATTAAAATTTTATTATCTTTCACAGCTTGAAGTGTAGCAAAGTGCGGTCTCTCGCTTAAAGGTATAGGATCCGGATTCATGGGACCTTTTTGAATAATATAAGCCATGGGGTTTTTATGTAACAGCTCTTCTTCGCTAAGTCGCACTACTCTTTCAGATATTGTTATCACATTTCGCCCACCGGCTATATCAATAATATCAGTTACAATAGATTTTGGACCTGCACCAAGCAGGTTTGGATAACGAACTTCATAAAAAACCGACACTCGTTTTTCATCAACTAAAACATTACGCAAATCGCCTATACGTTTACGATAGGATGATACTAAGTCAATAGCCTTTTGTTCGTTTCCGGTAAGCTTTCCAAGCCGTAGCAATACAGAAAACATATCTTCAAAGCTCTGTAAACGAAAAATGAGCACTGGCACGCCAAGCTTACGCAAGCCTAAGCCTAAAGCATTTGCTTCTTGTCGTCCTAAAAATTGCAAAACAACATCAGGCTTTAAACTCATAATTAGCTCTGGATTTGGTCGCATATGCGTACCAATGGCAGGCAAATGTTTTAACTGCTCAATATGCATGTCCGCCACTGTACGCCCAACTAATCTATCACCTTCACCAAG
The DNA here is from genome assembly GCA_964368885.1 of uncultured Desulfovibrionaceae bacterium. GTDB lineage: Bacteria > Desulfobacterota > Desulfovibrionia > Desulfovibrionales > Desulfovibrionaceae > CAYJAD01. The sequence goes on from CAYJDL010000015.1 coordinate 2,727, forward strand.
GGCAAGCACTAGCTCACTTAAAGCTCCATAAAGTCCAATAATGCGCTCAGCAGGTTTTATAAGCTCTAAAGTATATCCAGTATCATCTACAATACTTATATTTTTTGAATTTTGTATAGATTTTACTTCAAGATCAGCGGCTTGAATTGTTACAACAGTAAAAGAAAAAAAAATTACAACCACGCAAATAAAATTTAAGCAAAGACAGTTTTTACTATTCATAATGAACTCACTATCAAGGAAACGCTGACTAAATATTTTCTTTTGCTTTGGATGTTATTTTCTATAAACACAATTCAATGAAATTTTTTTGGAAAAGGGGTTTGGGGAAAAAACTTTTGTCCACAAAAGGTTTTTCCCCAAAAAAAGAATAAGTCAGCGTTTTCCAAAGTATACGAAATTTAAAAGGAAGGCTAATAACCATTAGTATTTTCACAGCCTTCCTCATCACGTTATTATTGTGTTTTTTCAGCAGAGTTATCATCTGCGCAGTCACGTAATGACATATAAAGCGGACTTGTATGGCTACGACCCCGAAAAATTTCTTCACTGCTGGCAGCTAAAGCATGAGGCAAGACTTCGTCAACATGCTCCACAAAAACTATGTCCAAATCCTGTAAAACTTCATCCGGAACTTCCTGCAAGTCTTTTTCATTGTCCTTTGGCATAATTACCTTTGCTAAACCTGACCGCCTAGCAGCAAGCAATTTTTCTCGCAGACCACCAATAGGTAGCACCCTACCCCGTAAAGAAATTTCTCCAGTCATCCCCACATCATTTCGAACAGGAATTCCCAGCAAAGCTGAAGTAATGGAAGTAGCTATGGTAATACCGGCTGAAGGCCCGTCCTTAGGTGTTGCGCCAGAGGGAACATGAACGTGAATATCAACCTTTCGATAAAATCTCGGATTTAAGCCTAAGATATCTGCCCTTGAGCGTACATAAGTCAGCGCAGCCTTGGCAGATTCAGTCATAACATCGCCAAGTTGACCAGTAGTTGCAATATGTCCAGATCCTTGCATAAGACTTGTCTCAACCATAAGAATATCGCCACCACGTTGATTGTAAGCAAGGCCAATACAAACCCCTACTTGGGCTTCTTTTTCCTTTTCATCATGGCGATATTTTTTTACTCCAAGAAAGTCAACTAGATCCTTTGCATCAATATCCACACAAAGACTCATATCATCACTTTCAACTAGTTTAATGGCAGTCTTACGGCAAAGAGCAGCAATTTCACGCTCAAGATTTCGCACTCCGGCTTCTCTAGTGTAGCTACGAATAATTTCAATAATTGAATCATCGCTTAATTGTAAATTGTTTTGCTTAAGCCCATGGTCTGCCAACTGTTTTGGTAAAAGAAATTGCCTACCAATATGTCTTTTTTCAGTTTCTAAATAGCTATTAAGTTCAATAATTTCCATGCGATCCTGCAAAGGTGCAGGTATTGTATGCAAGGAATTAGCAGTGGTTATGAAGAAAATCTTTGATAAGTCATAATCCAAGTCTAAATAATGATCCATAAAAGTGTTATTTTGTTCAGGATCTAAAACTTCTAACAAAGCCGCTGCCGGATCTCCCCTAAAGTCAGCACTCATCTTATCAATTTCATCTAAACAAAACAAAGGATTATTGAAT
>CAYJDL010000015.1:4374-12533 GCA_964368885.1 uncultured Desulfovibrionaceae bacterium
AATTTTACTCTCTTAAGAGACTGTAAAATTTTACCTGGTAACGCACCAACATAAGTCCGCCTATGTCCACGAATTTCTGCCTCATCACGTACCCCCCCCAGTGACAAGCGCACAAAGTCACGCCCTGTAGCAGAAGCTACGGATTTAGCTAAGGAAGTTTTTCCAACTCCGGGAGGTCCAACAAGGCATAAAATTGGGCCCTTTAAAGCACCAGAAAGCTTTTGTACTGCAAGGTACTCTAAAATTCTTTCCTTTGGCTTTTCTAAGCCATAATGATCATTATCTAAAATCTCTCTAGCCTTTTGAATATCCATGTCAACATCTTTCAATGTATCCCATGGCAAGTCCATTAACCAGTCAACATAGTTGCGTAAAACAGTATATTCAGCTGAAGAAGTTGACATTCCCTTTAACTTGCGCAATGAATGTAAAGCCTTATCTCTAGCTTCCTCTGGCATGTCCCTTTCTTTGAACTTTTGCTCCATTTCAACAAGTTCAGCTTGGGGGTCATCGTCACGCCCCATTTCTTTGTTAATAGCCTTAATTTGCTCATTTAAATAATAATCACGCTGATTACGTTCCATTTGGGTACGAACACGACTTTTGATGCGTTTTTCCACAGAAGATAGAGAAATTTCTTCTTGTAAAAACTCATAAGCCTTTTCTAAGCGTTCAACTGGATTTTGTAACTCAAGAGCTTCTTGCTTTTTACGATATTCGGCTTTCAAATGTGGTATAACAGCATCCGCAAACTTACCTGCATCTTGAAGTGATGTAATGGAAGCTAAAACCTCTTGCGTCATTTTTTTATTGATTTTACTATATTCTTCAAGTGCTTCACGCATAATGCTAATGACAGTTTGAGCACTTTCATCAGACCCAGACTCTTCAGGCAAAGCATTTGTACGCACGCAGGGATAACCTTTGTAACCAAAAGGTTCTTCTAAGGAAATTCCCTCCCATGTAGCTCTATATAGACCTTCAAATAATACTTTAATTGTACCATCAGGTAAACGCAAAATTTGTAAAATTCGGCACACAACACCGACAGCAAAAAGTTCATTTGCTTCTGGTTTTTCAATATCCGGTTCTTTTTGAGCAACCAAAAATATTTTTTTATCATAATTAGCATGACCTGCATCAATAGCCCTTATGGATGCTTCACGTCCAACAAAAAGAGGCATAATGGCTCGTGGAAAAATGACTACTTCCCTTACGGACATAAGAGGCAGCTCTAAACTATGAGGATTTTTTTCAAAGGAGATTGTGCCTTTATGTGTAAATTGTGGGGGTGTTGCCATAAAAACTCCTTAACACAACATTTATACAATAACTTTATACTGTACTTTTTGTTCTGTCTTAATCAAAATTGCAACATTTCAATTAGTTAAAGTTATGGTTTTAAAAAATATAACCTGCCTTCATCATAAAAAACAAAGGCAGGAAAAAAATTAGTTAATTTATGTTAGCTAGCTTCTTGCTCTTCATTTTCATATAAAAAAACTGGTTTTCGACTTCCTTCAATAACAGCTTTATTGATAAGGCATTCACGAACGTTAGTCATAGTTGGCAATTCATACATAATGTCAAGCATCACTTTTTCCATTACATTGCGAAGACCTCTAGCACCTGTTTTGCGTTCAATCGAAAGCTCCGCTATCGCACGCAAGGCATTATTAGTAAAACGCAAAGTAACTTTATCAAGCTCAAAAAGCTTTTGGTATTGTCGTACTAAAGCATTTTTAGGTTCAGTTAAAATACGTACTAAGTCATCTACTTCTAAGTCATCAACATGGGTAAAAACTGGAATACGCCCAACAAATTCTGGTATAAGACCGAATTTTACTAAATCAGCCGGATGTAAATCATTCATCAGCTCACTTAAAGAAATATCCTTATTTGACTTTATCTGTCCCCCAAATCCCATTGAACTACCGCTTCTGCGTGCACCAACAATTTTATCAAGCCCAACAAAAGCTCCACCCACAATAAAAAGAATATTGCTTGTATCCATGCGTATAAATTCTTGCTGGGGGTGCTTGCGTCCACCCTTGGGAGGTATATTAGCTTCAGTTCCTTCAATAATTTTTAGCAGAGCCTGTTGAACGCCTTCACCGGAAACATCTCTAGTAATGGAGGGACCATCTCCCTTTCGTGAAATTTTATCAATTTCATCAATATAAATAATCCCTTTACTAGCAGCGTCAATATTATAATCAGCATTTTGCAACAATTGAACAAGAATGTTTTCTACATCTTCACCAACGTAACCAGCTTCGGTCAAAGTTGTTGCATCAGCAATTGCAAAAGGAACCTTAAGAGTACGAGCAAGAGTTTTTGCAAGCAAAGTTTTACCGCTGCCAGAAGGACCTACTAAAAGAATATTACTTTTTTCAATTTCTACTTCTTCGCCCAAAACTTCTGCAAAAAAAACACGTTTATAGTGATTATGAACAGCTACCGAAAGAATTTTTTTGGCATCATGCTGCCCTATCACATATTCATCAAGTCGAGCTTTTATTTCCATAGGTGAAAGTAAAACACCATCGTTATGCACTTCACTAATATTTTGCTGTGCAATGATTTCGTTACATATGGTCACGCATTGGTCACAAATACGAACATCACCTTGAACTATAAGATTTTTTACATTATACTCGCTTTTTCCGCAAAACGAGCAACATATATCCATGTTTGGAGGGTGATTTTTAGCCATGTCTGTTCCTTAAAATAATAGCTAATAGTTCAAAGCATTGAGAGGCAATACGCCTCCCGAAACTTTCTGGAAGGATTTTTGCTTTATCCAACCTTCAAATTATTAACAAAATGTTCAACAAAGTAACAAACTATTTTACTTAACTAGAAGGTAATTTTTAGTTAATATATAGTGCTACAATTTTATATTAAATTTATTTTAGCAGAAAAACTTGCTAGCCTAAATCTTTACGAGAAGTAATCACCTTATCAATAAGCCCAAATTGCAATGCTTCTTCAGGACTCATGAAATTATCTCTTTCCGTTGCTTGATTTATTTTACGAACGCTTTGACCCGTTTTTTCAGCTAGAATATCATTTAAATTTCTTTTGATTCGCAATAATTCCTGAGTACGAATTTCTACATCTGAAGCTTGCCCACTGGCACCGCCCAAGGGTTGATGAATCATGATTCGACTATTAGGAAGAGAATAACGCATACCTTTTTCACCGCTTGCAAGCAAAAAAGCACCCATACTAGCAGCTTGCCCCATACAAACCGTTACAACTGGACATGAAATATAGTTCATTGTATCAAAAATGGCAAATCCAGCAGTAACTGCACCACCGGGTGAGTTAATGTATAAATTTATTTCTTTTTCAGGGTCTTTAGATTCCAAAAAAAGTAGTTGTGCACAAATAACAGCTGCAACATGGTCATTTACTTCTGTGCCTAATACGACTATACGATCCTTTAACAAACGTGAAAAAATATCGTAACTTCGTTCATTTCGCCCTTCACCATCAATAACATAGGGCATACTTATATTATACATGCTTTAATCCTTCAAACTATTGGAACACTGATTTATTATTTTTTCTGGGAAAACTTGTGTATACAAAAAAACGACCCAGTCCCTTTTCAAAAAAACATTTTCAACTTTATAAAGAAAAATTGTTCCGTTTTAGAATATTTAAATAATAATGAAGTTAATAAAGTAAAGAGAGTTTGTTTTGTTTAAAATACAAAACTATTTAAAAATTCCATAATCTTTAAAAAAATGAGACTTTTAGTAATATGCCAAATAATTTGAAATCTTACAGCCCGTTTAAAATTACTTTCAACAGGCTGCATAATTCACTTATGATTTTCAGATAAAATCCTTAGACTTTTATCTAGGCAGTTGCTTCTTCTTTATCCCCTGCCGGCTCAACTTCATTTACCACTGCCTTGGTGTAAATAACATCAATGGCTTTGTCAGCAAGCAAACGATCTCTTAAAAGAAAAATTGTGTCTGAATTAACATAGTCATCTTTTAATTGTTTAAAATCTTGACCTGTTTGCATTGCCATTTGATAAATATTATAGTCTATTTCTTGCTCTTGTACACTAAGCTCTTCTTTTTTTGCAACACTTAACAAAAAGACTTGTGCCCGTGCTATATCTTCAGCTTCTTTGAGTAGTTGTTCAGAAAGTTTATCAATATCAAGCCCCATGGATTCAAGGGAGCGACCTTGCTTTAGAGCTTGTTGTTGCTTTGAAGCAATTAAAGAGCGTAGCTGTAAATCTATCATTGTAGGCGGTAACTCAAATTCAACCATCTTTAAGAGTCTATCCAGTAATGATTTTTGAGCAGTACCTTTTTGCAAGGATTCGCGGCTTTTAATATACTGCTCTACAAAAGCATTACGCAATTCCTCTACACTATTTTGCCCAAAAGACTTAGCAAATTCATCATTAACTTCGGGTAATTCACGATTTTTAATTGAATTTACAGTCACTTTCATGGTTAAATTTTTTCCGGCTAGGTCTGGTGCCAAAAAATCCTCTGGAAATGCAACTTCGCCCTCTTTAGTTTCGCCAAGTTTAACGGTCTTTACCAAGCTTTCAAAAGCTTCCAAAGCCTGCTTTTCCCCTAAAGGCATTTGAAAATTTTGCGCACTAATTCCTTCGCATGGCTCACCATTTTCAAATGCAGCAAAATCAATTTCCACAACTTGACCATCTACAGCAGGTCCATTGCCCTCTGCAACCTCAAGCTTAGATTTGTCCTTACGTAAACGTTCAACAAATTCATCTATTTCAGCATCGTTTACAACAATCTTCTCTTGCTGAACTTCAAGACCTTCATAGTTTGGTATATCAAAGTCTGGCAAAACTTCAAAATCAATTATATAACTAAAATCTTCATTGCGCACTAAGTCTTTACCGTCAAAATTGATTCCGGAAACTGGACTAAGGTTCAAATCTGTCATAACTTTATTAATATGCACATTGACAAGGTCTTGCTTTGCTTCAGCATAAATCTTGTCACGAAAACGACTTTCGATTACAGACAATGGCACTTTGCCTTTACGGAAACCGTCAATTTGAACTGAAGTACGATATAAAGCTACTGTGCCCATAATAGCAGCTTCAACTTCCTTAGAATCAACACTTATATGAACTTGTTTTTTTACTGATGATAAATCTTCAACTCTATATTCCACAGGGGATCTCCTTAATTAAGAGGGCAAAGCCCAAATATTTCTTTGTAACGCTATAATATAGGCGTAAAAATATGTTTTGTCTAGACTATAAAAGTGACATTTATAGCTTTAAATTACATTTTCTAAAATGTTCTTATTATTCACAACCAGCCTTTAATCTTCCTTGTTGCAAAAAATCCTGCATATAATCATGCAGGATTTTTTTAGCTTTACTCTTCAGGATTAATTTTTATTAAAATTGGATCCTCTTCTAGTTCTTCCAAAAATTTATCTGGACGCTCACGTTGTTCCGGAACATTAATTTCACTATGCACATATTCACGATAACCAGCACCAGCCGGAATAAGTCGACCAACAATAACATTTTCCTTAAGACCACGTAAATAATCCATCTTTCCACGCAAGGACGCTTCAGTAAGAACCTTAGTCGTTTCCTGAAAAGAGGCTGCAGATATAAAGGAAGATGTGGTCAATGACGCTTGAGTTATTCCAAGTACCAACGGTTCAGCAGTAGCTGCTTTTCTTCCATCTGCTAAAGTCCTCTGATTTTCAAGTCTAAATTCATTTTTATCAACTTGTTCGCCCACAAGAAAGCTTGTACCGCCTGAATCAAGAACAGTCACCTTTTTAAGCATTTGGCGCACAATAACTTCAATATGCTTGTCGTCAATACCAACACCTTGGAAACGATAAACTTCTTGAATTTCGTCAACTAAATAACGAGCCAAATACTTTTCACCACGAGTATGTAAAATATCATGCAACTCCGGATACCCTTCGGTTAAGGCATCTCCGGCTTCAACAAAGTCACCCTCTGTGGCAATAATATGTTTTCCCTTAGGCACTAAATATTCTTTGGCTTCACCAACATCTGGCGTTACAACTAATTTACGCTTACCTTTTGTTTCGCCAGCATAGGCAACAGTACCGGAAATTTCGGATACCACCGCCATATCCTTTGGTTTACGCACTTCAAACAACTCAGCAACACGAGGCAAACCACCAACAATATCTTTAGTTTTGGAAGTTTCGCGCGGCTTACGAGCAATTGTATCACCTGCCTCAATAACTGTTCCTTCACGAACCATCAAAATTGAACCAACCGGTAAACTATATGTTGCGGCTACGCTATGTTCAAAGCGCATCTTAACATTACCTTCTTCATCACATACAGAAATGGAAGGTCTAAAGTTTGTTGTACGATATTCAATAATAGTTTGAGTCGTTTGGCGAGTAATATCGTCCATTTTTTCTTGAACGGTCTTACCTTCAATAATATCTGAAAAACGTATAACACCGCCTACTTCAGCCACAAATGGTTCATTAAAAGGATCCCAATCAGCAAGTAAGGTACCTTGTGCTACTTCATCTCCATTTTTTACATGTAAATGCGCTCCATTTGGCAAGGTGTACTTTTCTCTTTCACGCCCCTGAACATCCACAATAGAAAGCTGTCCGCTTTTTCCAAGAACAAGAGAATGCCCATCACGATTTGTAACTGAACGCACACGGGCAAGGATAATTCGTCCTGAGTTTTGCGATTCAAATTTATTTTTCTCAATTGTACTTGAAGCTGTCCCACCAATGTGGAAGGTGCGCATGGTAAGTTGCGTACCGGGTTCACCAATTGATTGAGCCGCAATAATGCCGACGGTTTCTCCTATGTTTACAATATGCCCACGAGCCAAATCACGACCATAACAAAGAGAACAAATGCCCCTATCTGCTTGACAAGTTAGAGCTGAGCGCACAACAACTGAGTTAACACCATAATCTTGAAGTATTTGACATTGTTCTTCATCAAGCAAGGTGTTTTCCGGAATAATAATATTAGAACTATCGTTCGGATCTTCTACAGGATACAACAACACACGTCCAAGAACACGTTCGGATAAAGGTGTTTTCACCTCCCCGCCCTCTTTAATGGCTGTACGTTCAATACCGTCTACAGTACCGCAATCATGAGTTGCAACAATTACATCTTGAACAACGTCAACAAGGCGACGAGTTAAATAACCGGAGTTAGCCGTTTTTAACGCTGTATCAGCAAGTCCCTTACGAGCACCGTGTGTTGAGTTAAAATATTGTAAAACCGTTAACCCTTCACGGAAACTAGAAGTGATAGGTGTCTCAATAATTTCACCTGAAGGCTTTGCCATTAAACCACGCATTCCGGCCAATTGACGCATTTGATCTTGGTTACCACGAGCACCAGAATTTGACATCATAAAAATAGGGTTAAAACTTTGATTTTCTTCTGTCTCACCTGTTTTTTCATTGGTAATTGTATCAAAAGAAATTTCCCTAATCATTTCCTGAGCAATATCTTGTGTGGCCTTAGTCCATACGTCTACAACTTTATTGTATTTTTCAGTACGAGTAATAATACCATCACGATATTGTAGTTCAATGCCATCAACTTCATTTTGTGATGACTCTAATATCTTAACTTTAGCTTTTGGAATAATTAAGTCTTTAACTCCAATAGTAATTCCGGCACGAGTAGCATACTCATAGCCTAAGTCTTTAAGTTTATCACAAAGAATAACAGTGGCCTTAATGCCTGAATCACGATAGGCAGACCCCACCAAACGAGCAATATTTTTCTTAGTAAGTACGCAATTTACCAAATCAAATGACAAGTCTTCCGGTAAAATTTCTCTTACTAAAATACGCCCAGGTGTAGTTTGCACTGTTTTACCATTTGGCATGCGCACTTGAATACGAGCATGCATTGCAACTTGATCAGCATCAAGAGCAGCTATTACTTCCCATGGCTCACAAAAAATCATTCCTTCGCCCTTTTCAAAGGAGCGTTCTACAGTCATATAATACAAACCAAGAACAATATCCTGTGAAGGCACAATAACAGGGGTTCCATTAGCCGGAGAAAGAATATTATTTGTACTCATCATAAGCACACGGCATTCAATTTGGGCTTCAATGGAAAGCGGAATATGCACAGCCATTTGGTC
>CAYJDL010000015.1:12543-14312 GCA_964368885.1 uncultured Desulfovibrionaceae bacterium
AGCAGAACAAACTAAAGGATGCAGACGAATAGCCTTGCCTTCCACTAAAATTGGTTCAAAAGCTTGAATTCCAAGACGGTGCAAAGTTGGTGCACGGTTTAAAAGAATAGGGTACTCTCGCACAACTTCCGAAAGAATATCCCAGACCACAAGGTCTTCTCTTTCTACCATTTTTTTGGCACTCTTAATAGTTGAAGCGTATCCTTTCCTTTCTAATTCAGAATAAATGAAAGGCTTAAACAGCTCCAATGCCATTTTCTTTGGCAAACCGCATTGATGCAATTTTAAATAAGGTCCAACAACAATAACTGAACGACCTGAATAGTCAACACGCTTACCAAGAAGGTTTTGCCTAAAGCGACCTTGCTTACCCTTAATCATATCGGACAAGGATTTTAAGGCTCTACCATTAGTGCCTGTAATGGCTCTACCCCTGCGTCCATTATCAAAAAGCGCATCAACTGCTTCTTGCAGCATACGTTTTTCGTTACGAATAATAATTTCAGGCGCACCAAGTTCCAATAATCGCTTAAGACGGTTATTACGATTTATTACACGTCGATAAAGGTCATTTAAGTCAGATGTCGCAAAACGCCCACCATCTAATGGTACTAAAGGACGTAATTCCGGTGGAATAACCGGAATTACTTCCATTATCATCCACTCGGGTTTATTATCAGACTCAAGAAAGGCCTCAACAATTTTTAAGCGTTTAGTAAGCTTTTTCTTCTTAGTTTGGCTTTTAGTATTTTGGGAATCTTCTCGTAGTTGACTACGCAACTCAGGTAAATCTATTTCTTCCAAAAGAGCACGTATTGCTTCAGCACCCATGCTTACTTCAAAGGCATCCTCACTTCCATATCGAGTAACAACTTGAATATATTGGTCTTCAGAAATAACCTGCATTTTTTGCAAATTGGTATTTTTCGGATCAAGTACAATATAAGAATCAAAATAAAGCACTTTTTCCAAATCAGCCATGGTCATATCAAGCAAAGTACCAATTTTGGAAGGTAGGGTTTTTAAAAACCAAATGTGGGCTACTGGAGCAGCAAGCTCAATATGCCCCATACGCTCACGTCGAACCTTGGAAGCAATAACTTCAACGCCACACTTTTCGCAAACAATACCCCTATGCTTCATGCGTTTATATTTACCGCAATTGCATTCATAATCCTTTACAGGGCCAAATATTTTAGCACAAAATAATCCATCACGCTCCGGTTTAAAGGTGCGATAATTGATAGTTTCCGGTTTTTTTACTTCGCCAGAGGACCAAATACGCACACTTTCAGGGGAGGCAATGGAAATCTGAATTGATTTTAAATTACGTATATTTGATACACTGGCGGGGGCACCGCGCATAGTAAAAAGGTCATCCAGACTCATGGTATACCCTTCTTCATCTCAAAAGCTCATGGCAATTGAGTCAAAATTCATATATTTCGATGTTAAAAAATCACCTTAATCTCTAAACATCGCAATGCGCAACTAAATGTCACACTTAAAAGCATTATCCTTCATGGTCTTAGCAGCTAAAATAGTGCTAAGACCATGAAGTGAAAATTACAATTAAAACTTATACTATATTTTCAAGCAATTTAAATCTAGTTAAAATTGCCTTCATCTCTAAACTTAGACCCAGGTAAACGAGGTTGTTTTTTACTTTCCTCTTGATCTAACTTTACATCTAGACCAAGTGACATAAGTTCTTTTACAAGAACATTAAAGGACTCAGGCAAGCCTGCTTCTAAGAAGTTATCACCCTT
>CAYJDL010000015.1:14322-18274 GCA_964368885.1 uncultured Desulfovibrionaceae bacterium
ATCATCGGACTTAACTGTAAGAAATTCCTGTAAAAGGTAGGCTGCTCCATATGCTTCAAGAGCCCACACTTCCATTTCCCCAAGCCTTTGTCCCCCAAATTGCGCCTTACCGCCCAAGGGTTGTTGAGTTACTAATGAGTATGGTCCGGTAGAGCGAGCGTGAATTTTTTCGTCTACTAAGTGGTGTAATTTCAAGAGATACATCACACCTGTTGTAACACGATTTTTAAAAACTTCTCCGGTACGACCATCGTAAAGCTTAGTTTTACCATCGTCATCAACCCCAGCTCTTACAAGCCATTTCCAAATTTCTTCTTCAGCAGCACCGTCAAATACAGGAGTTTTGGTGATAATTCCATTTTTAAGTTTTTTAACATTGAGAATAAAGGTTTCATCGTCCATAGCATCTACTAGGTCATTGACGTCCGTTGAGCTGAAAATGTCCTTAACCTCATCCCTAAGGACTTGAGTAGCAGCACCTGTTTCTAGCATATCATGCACTTGACGACCAAGCTCCTTAGCAGCCCATCCAAGATGAGTTTCCATAATTTGCCCAATATTCATACGAGATGGAACCCCAAGAGGATTAAGAACTATATCTACAGAACGACCGTCTGCAAAAAAAGGCATATCTTCTTCAGGTAAAATACATGAAACAACACCCTTATTTCCGTGTCGACCAGCCATTTTGTCACCGACAGAAAGCTTTCTTTTCACTGCAATATAAACTTTAACAGTTTTAATAACTCCAGGAGCTAAATCATCCCCTTCAGTAATTTTTTCCCGTTTTGTGTCATAAATATGCTTAATAAACTCTACTTGTGCTTCATAGGCTGCAATAGCTTCTGCTATGATTTCGTTTGTTTCTTTACTTTTAAATAAACCCACTAAACGCTTAAGAGGTAGCTCCTGATACACTTGTTCACTTAGCACAGCACCAGCTTCAGCTACAATCTCACCTTTTTTCTTACCTGAAACACTATTGGCAATTTGTTTTCCTGCAATATGCGGATACAATTTCTCCTTAGCTGTTTCAGTCAGTCCACTAATATGATCTAATTCTTTTTGGTCTAAAATTGCAATGTCGTGAGCTTCAATAGCTAATGTCCGATCATCCTTATCACCTGAACGACGATTAAACATTTTAACATCAATAATAGTACCTTCAATACCAGGAGGAACTTTTAAAGATGTATTTTTTACATCTCTTGCCTTTTCACCAAAAATAGCTCTTAAAAGTTTTTCTTCAGGTGTAAGTTGTGTTTCACCCTTAGGAGTAATTTTACCCACTAAAATATCATCAGGCTTAACAGCAGCTCCAATACGAATAATTCCACTTTCATCAAGATTACGTAAAATATCTTCACCAACGTTTGGAATATCACGTGTTACTTCTTCCGGTCCAAGCTTTGTATCACGAGCTACGGCTTCAAATTCTTCAATATGCACTGAAGTAAAGACATCATCCTTAACCATACGTTCAGAAATTAAAATGGAATCTTCATAATTATAGCCACACCATGGCATAAAGGCGACCACAAGGTTTTTGCCAAGGGAAAGTTCTCCGTCTGAAATACCGGTACCATCAGCTAAAATATCGCCTGCTTTAAATATTTGACCGGGTACACAGCTTGGCTTTTGCCCAAAACAAGAACTTTGATTAGACTTATGATACTTTAATAAATCATAAGCACGAACCGATCCTTGCTCAGAATATAAATTCTTGTCGTATGACACAATAATACGATTAGCATCAGCATATCGTACTTGACCATCTGCTTCTGCTACAATACACGCACCAGAATCACGAGCAACATCTATCTCCATACCAGTGCCAACTAGTGGCTTTTCAGAGCGCAACAATGGTACTGCTTGGCGTTGCATATTAGAACCCATTAGCGCACGGTTAGCATCATCATGCTCTAAAAAAGGAATCAAAGCTGCAGAAATAGAAACCATCTGCCCGGGTGAAATATCCATTAAGGTTACTTCTTCTTTAGGACGCATTTCTACATCCCCATGAACCCGAACTGTAACATATTCATCAACGAAGTTTCCGTCACTATCAACCTTGGCATTTGCTTGAGCTACAATTTCACTATTTTCCCGTGAAGCATCAAGATGAACAATTTCTTCTGTCATCTTAGCATCTCGCACAACACGATAGGGTGTTTCAATAAAGCCAAAGTCATTGACTTTTGCATAGGTAGTTAAGGATACAATAAGACCAATATTCGGTCCTTCTGGTGTTTCAATTGGACAAATACGACCATAGTGTGAAGTATGTACGTCACGAACCTCAAAACCAGCTCTTTCACGAGTTAAACCGCCAGGTCCAAGTGCAGACAAACGCCTTTTATGTGTAACTTCTGACAAAGAATTAGTTTGGTCCATAAATTGCGATAATTGAGAAGTACCAAAAAATTCCTTAAGAACAGCGGCAACTGGTTTAGGGTTAATTAGATCATGCGGCATTAAGGTTGCAACTTCTTGCAAACTCATTCTTTCCTTAATAGCTCTTTCCATACGCACAAGACCAATGCGATATTGATTTTCAACAAGCTCTCCAACAAGGCGCACACGTCTATTGCCAAGATGATCAATATCATCAGCTGGTCCATGATTATCTTTTAAACTAACCAAAACTTTAATTGCTGTTAAAATATCCTCATCGGTAATTGTTCGTAAGTCAAGATCAGAAGACAAACCAAGGCGTTGATTTAATTTATATCTTCCAACAGGAGATAAGTCATAATAGTCTCCGCTTCGAAAAATATTATTAAAAAATGAAGCGGCAATTTCAGGCGTTGGCGGCGAAGAAGGACGTAAACGACGATAAATTTCCTCTTGTGCCTTTTCCATATCAGCAATACGATCCATAACCAATGTATCACGAATGGATGAGGAAGCATCAGTACCCTTAGTATGCAATACAGGAATACGATTAACACCGGCATCACGCAGACGCTCAAGAACAGAACCAGTTATTTCTTCGGCTATTTCAACCAAAACCTCACCAGTGTCAGGGCAAATCATATCTTGAGCTAAAAATAAACCCTCAAGCGTCTTAGGGTCAACCTCGATGCTTGGAACCTCTGCTTCACAAAGCAAACGCCATGCTCTCTTTGTTATGGGCTTACCTTCTTTTACAACAATATTTCCATCGGGCAAGACAATATCTTTAAAGGCGTTTCCTTTACGGTAAAGATTTTTTTCAACTTCCCAAAAAACCCTATGCCCTTCTACTTGATATATTTCTGTCTTATAAAAATAGTTTAAAATGTCAACATTGCTCATACCCATAGCTTTAAATAGTATGGTAGCTGGCATTTTACGACGGCGATCTATACGAACATATAAAATGTCCTTATGGTCAAAGTCAAAATCCAACCAAGAACCACGCATAGGTATAACTCTACAAGAATACAAAACCTTACGGCTTGTATGAGTCTTGCCACCGTCATGCTCAAAAATAATACCTGGAGAACGCTGCAACTGGTTTACAATTACTCGCTCAGTTCCATTAATGATAAAGGTGCCTTTTTCCGTCATCAACGGCAAGGTTCCAAAATAAATATCTTGCTCCTTTATATCACGAATGGTACGATTACCAGATTCTTCATCTACATCATAAACGACAAGGCGCATTTTAATGCGAATGGGAGCTTCATATGTCAAACCCTTTGCAATACACTCAACTTGATCATACTTTGGCTCTTGGATTGCATAGTCTACAAAATCAAGACTAGCAGTACGATTAAAATCTTCAATGGGAAATACAGTACGAAAAACCCCTTCAAGGCCTTCGTTAGGTTTACGAGTATCAGCCCCTTCTTGCAAAAATTTACGGTATGAATCAATCTGTAAATTTAGTAAGTGGGGAATGGGAAGTGTGACCTTGATCTTGCCAAACTGTTTGGTGATCTGACCCATCGGGTACCTCAAATATCTA
>CAYJDL010000015.1:18284-19927 GCA_964368885.1 uncultured Desulfovibrionaceae bacterium
TGTGCAATGAGCTGGATAATTTAATTTAATGAAAAATGCTAAGCTTGGCAATCTTTTTTTATGAGGAATTATCATAAAAAAATCATTGCAAAATTTTCTTTAAAATCTAAACATTTTGTAAACTTTCAACAAAACTTGAAAGCTTACTTGAAAGGAAGAATGTATATCCTTCCTTTCAAAGATAAAGCAAGTATATATTAAATATCAGAAAGCTACACCAATAACTAAAGTCTGGTGATGCTTTTTGGCAAATAAACTATTTAACTTCAACAACAGCACCAGCTTCAGTAAGTTGCTTTTTAGCTTCTTCAGCTTCTTCCTTAGAAACAGCTTCTTTAATAGTGCAAGGAGTTCCATCAACTTTATCCTTAGCCTCTTTAAGACCAAGAGAGGTAAGAGCACGAACTACCTTAATAACACCAATTTTATTGGCACCAGTTTCTTTAAGGATAACATCAAACTCAGTTTTTTCTTCAGCTTCAGCAGCAGCACCAGCAGGAGCAGCTACCATCATAGCAGCAGCAGGAGCAGCAGCTGATACTCCAAATTTTTCTTCTAATTCTTTAATGAACTCTGAAAGTTCAAGGACAGTCATGTTAGAGATAAACTCAACAACTTGTTCTTTAGTAACGGACATGTTATTCTCCTAAAATCTTTAGCTTTATTTATTTTCCATATCTTAAGCGGCTTTTTTAGACTCTAAATCTTTAAGAGCATAGAGCATGCCACGAATGATGTTGGCGAAAAGTGATACAAAATTGGTGGGCACAGCGTTCATAGTGCCAAGTGTCTGGGCAAGGAGTTGTTCCTTACTTGGTAACTTAGCTAAATCTTCAACTTGTGCTACACTTAAGATTTTACCTTCAAGACTTGCATGGCGAATCTTAAAAATCTTACTTGTACTAGCAAAGTCACTGATCGCTTTGGCCACTGCCACGGGATCATCATATCCAAAGGCAATGGCGCAGTTTTCCTTAAAGTCATCTTTAATGGAATCGTGCTTTCCTCCGGTAAGTGCTATACGTGCTAAAGTGTTCTTCACAACAAGGTATTCACAACCTGCATTGCGTAAACTATCTCTAAGACGTGTCAGCTCTTCCACCGGCATGCCCTTGAAGTCTGTTACTATCGTTATAGAAGCTTTGTCAGCTTTTGCCTTAATGGCTTCAATGATGATAGCTTTTTCGGACCTGTTCACGTGATTCTCCTCACGTTGGGGGTTGCCAAATGAAATGCTGAGCCAAAGACTTTCAACCATATCTATATGATTTACAAGGTCTCGGTAGGATTTAAATACCTACTTTCTTCGACTCAAATATTTCTGTCCATAGCCACGAAGAAACAAAGTTCTTCTTTTAATGAAAATCATTTATATTTATAAAAAATTTAACATATAAAATGTATTATGATAAATTAATGATTTTATATAAATTAACCTTCAAGAAATTTCTTAACTAAAGTCACATCTGTCTTAAAGCCAGGTCCCATGGTTGTAGAAATAGCCATGGAAAGCATATATTGACCTTTGGCACTTGCGGGTTTTAAACGCTGTACTGCGTCTAATAAAGCCCTTAAGTTGCCAATAATTTTTTCACTTCCGAAAGAAACCTTGCCAAGAGGTGCATGCAAAACACCAGCCTTAT
>CAYJDL010000016.1:0-15200 GCA_964368885.1 uncultured Desulfovibrionaceae bacterium
CGTACGACGACAGATTTACAGTCTGTTCCCTTTGGCCACTCGGGAACCCCACCACTTTTGAAAAATGGAGCTGGCGATGGGACTTGAACCCGCAACATGCTGATTACAAATCAGCTGCTCTACCAATTGAGCTACGCCAGCAACAGAATCTTTTCTACGGAAAATCGGAATTGATTGCAAGCAAAAAATTCACTTTTTTTAAAAAAATTTTTTTTTTACGTAAGTTCATAATTTATCAGTAATTTTTTTTTGTCTTTTTTTAAGTCTTTTCTTCATTTCTTCGCAGGATTTAGCTTTGCGAGTTCTTTTGCTTGTTATTTTTACTGCTTTGTTCTTTAATTATACGCTCTTGCAATATACTGACTGCTTGAGCAGCATGACTTAACCCATTGTAGAACTCAAATAAGGCCATAACCTTATGAATTTGGCATTCTCTAAAAAATCCAACATTTCGTACAGTTGCAAACCGCACTGCTCTATCTTCTACCAAAATTCGCAAGGGTTTAGGAGCTTCACCACTTGGAGAACCAATCCAGTTTAAAGTTTTAATTAAAGCATCTGAGACCTCTTTGATTATTTTAGCAGCTTCACTTTCATTAACTGCTGTATCTTCTACTTCTAGAGAATCCATCATAGTTGAAATGTGCATGCGCAGTTCATCTAGCAAACGAACACTATGAGGTAATAGCGGGTATTCTCGATAAATATGCGCCAATTCATAATTACGCACCTGATAAAATTTTTGCGTATTATTACTTATTTTATTGAGAAGTCGGAACATATAGCGATGCGAAACTTTACGTTCTCCTTTTAAAAGATCGTCGGTCATGCTTTTAATTATATTTGCTACATCCGCAAATTGACTTTTTGAATTCTTTTCTACTACCGATGCAGCAGATGCTGGCCATAAAAGAATAGATACAAGCAAAGCACTTAAGCTTCCAATTCCAACTTCAAGTACCCTATTAAGACCAAAAAACAAAGTGTTTTCATCTTCCGTATGCCCTAGTAACAGTATAAAAACCGCTGTAACACCAGCACTTTTGAAACGTTCTTCCCATAACTCCAAAAATGCGCATACAGGTACTGCTATTGCTATTGCTAAAATTTTACCACCAAGGTTAGGAGGCACCAAAAAAGTTAAGCTTAAACCAAAAACAACACCTACAATTGTCCCAAACAAGCGCAATAAACTAAGCTCCAATGATGTGGACATGTGAATCTGCATAACCATCAACGTTGCAAGTGGAGCCCATAAACTATGATCTAAGTCCATTAGTTCTGCTGCCACATATCCTAAAATACAAGCAATAGCCACCTTGATGCTATAAAGAAAGTTTATTACTGTACAAGCATCAATAAATTTTTTTGGAAGAGATTTCCAATAATTAAAGCTAAAAGCATGTTTTGAACCCATGGCAAATGAACGAAAAAGGGTATTCCAAAAGCCTTGAATTTTATTTTTCTTAAACTCGGCCATGTTTTTTTCCTTTGTGACCTAATTTTTTTAAATGTAGCATTGACCTAGTCATTTTTTAATAAGAAGGAAACTTTTTCCAAAAACAAAAAATTTTCACAGTAAGAAATTACATATCAGCGTTTCCCCAACTAATAAATCATCTTCTTAGTCATGCCACCATCAATTATGATGTTTGCCCCATTTATAAAATCATTTTCCTCATGAGCCAAAAACACGCAGGCATTGGTAATATCTCTTGGTTTTCCTACTCGATTTGACGGATGAATTTTATGTTCATCTTCTGTTAGTTCTTCAAGCAGACCTGTATGAATATATCCTGGACTTATTGCATTTACTGTAATAGGCGTACCAAGCAAGGACACACATAGGGTATTTGTTAATGAAACTATACCTCCCTTACTCATACCATATAATTCCCAATCAGCCATATTTTGATGCCATCTTGTAGACGCAATATTTATAATACGACCGTAGTTTTCATTAGCATTTAAAGGAATAAAGGCTTTTGCACAAAGGTAAGCACCACGCAAATTAACGTCTAAAACAGCATCAATTTCTTGCAAAGTGGTTTGGGTGATTTTTTTCTCAAATGATGCTATTGCCGCATTATTAATAAGAACATGAGCTTTACCATATTTTTTATCTATTTCGCTAAAAGCTTGTGTGATTTCATCCGGATTAGATAAATCAGTTTGAATAAAATCAACACTTTCCTGAGGCGTTTTAATAATATCCAATACTATCACTTTATAGCCAAGCGAAGCAAAGCGTAGTGACATGTCAAGCCCTAAACCACGTGCTCCACCCGTTATAATGCATATTTTCATTATTTTCTCCATGATTTTTAAAGAAAACGCTGATTTTCTTTTTTCTGCCATATTACATTAATTAATAAATTCTCCATGTACTATGCGTATATAATTCTCTGTTAACATCCCCTTGCAAATTCCCATAATATTAACTGTTGCACCTTCAGAGAGTTTTTTAATTTGCGGTAAAAAAACCTTACTAAATTCAATGCGAACCCCACTTAATCCATAAGCGTCTAAAGTCATAACTATTTCCGGTTGACCAAGCGGACTTTGCCCTATTCTTTGAACTTGCCCCTTTATGCTTATCAACATGTCAAAATATAACTCTTGTGCTTCAAGCGGATGCTCCATATGCAAATGATACAAAGACTTAGGACTAAAAGCTTTTGTTAAAGCATAGACTTTACGACAGTTTTTCTGAGATTGCGCATTAGTATTCGCTTTTTGCATACAGTTGTCATATGCTGCACGGAATTTAAAATTATTTTGCAAAAGAGTAGATTTTTTTAATTCATGTGCTTTTAAACTTATAGGAAAAAAAGTGTATAGACAAAGCAACAATAAAAGCCATTTTTTTTGAATCATATTAACTTCCTTTATCGTTAATGACCAACCATTGAACATTACATTTAAATCAAAAGAAGTGATTTAGAGCTTATCCGTAAATAACGTCCCGTGGACAATTACCACGTCAAAGTACATTTTTTCTTGTACTTGCCTCTCGTTACATTTATTTACTGACAAGCTCTTAATCAGTATCCCTTTACAACTGCTTTAAAATTGTGTATTTTAAAGACATAAGAATGACTATAACAATTCCAGCAAAGGATTACACAATGGCTTTGAAAGAATTACGTATTCCCCTACAGCAAGACAAGCCGCCCATTGAAACATCACTTTTTGATTTTTTCAAAATTGGGCCTGGACCTTCTTCCTCACATACCATGGGACCTATGACAGCTGCTAAGCATTTTCAGGATCTTTGCCAACAATTAGACATAGATGTAATTAAAAATGCTCGCTGTATACATACTTTACTACTTGGCTCATTAAGCGCCACAGGCATGGGGCATGGCACAAAGCCTGCTATTATTGCCGGTTTACTAGGGCATGAGCCTTCTACTTGCCCTGCAAATTTACTGAATCAAGTAGTACCTGAAAAACGTTTTACCGTCTACCTTGGTGACACTGGTCAAATTCAAGTACATACTGGTTTTGATTATATTCAAGACGGACCTTTAGTACATGATAAAACCTTTAGCAATACCTTAATTTTTTCTTTAAAAGATGTATATGGTGAAGTTTTATTTGAACAAGAATATTATTCAGTAGGCGGCGGATTTATACAGTGGAAAGGCTGGCAAGCACCAGAACTTGGTAAACCATGTTACCCCTACAATTCCATGGCTCAGTTGAGAGAACATTTACATAATACCGGATTAAGCATTCACGAACTTATATTAGAAAATGAAAACTCTATTACTGGCATATCAAGACCGCAGATCTTCATTAAATTAGAGAAAATGATGGATGCAATGTACAATAGTGGTGTGCGAGGGCTGGCACAAGAGGGAACTTTACCGGGCAATCTTGGAGTTTTTCGCAAAGCTCGCATCATTTATGACACAGCACTTTCCATGCCTAATAGTCAAGATAGGTTTATGGGCTGTATAAATGCTTATGCCTTTGCCGCCGCCGAAGAAAATGCGTCCGGAAGCGTTATTGTTACTGCTCCAACTTGTGGTTCTGCCGGAGTTATGCCAGCCTTACTCTACGCCATGCGTTATGATTTAAATATTGGAGAAAGAGCTTTACGAGAAGGATTATTGGCAAGTGCTGCCGTAGGATTTTTAGCAAAGCATAATGCTGGCATTGCCGGTGCGGAAATGGGTTGTCAAGGCGAAATTGGTGTTGCTTCTGCAATGGCTGCTGCCATGCTAAGCCATGCTAAGGGTAACCCTGTTTATATGGTTGAAAATGCAGCAGAAATAGCTCTTGAGCACCATCTTGGATTAACTTGCGATCCTGTTGGCGGTTATGTACAAATTCCATGCATTGAACGTAATGCCATGGGTGCCATCAAGGCATATAACGCTTCGCTGCTAGCTTCATGTCAACAAGGTATTCATCATATGGTCACTTTGGACGCTTGCATTCAAGCTATGTATGAAACAGGCAAAGATATGAATGTTAAGTTTAAAGAGACAAGCCTTGGGGGATTAGCTGTAAGTATGGTTGAGTGTTAGTGTAGTGATAACTCTTTGTTTACAAAAAATTTTCATCAAAAAAATAATAATTTAGAGTTTCTATTTGTATTTTCATATCTGTCAGCATAATCAGGAATAATTTATGAAGCAATTTTTAGTTTTACAATTAGCTCGTTTTGGCGATTTAGTTCAGACAAAGCGTTTAATTTTGAGTCTGGAAGAGCAGGGCCAGGTTCATTTATGTATTGACATTAGCCTTGCAGAACTTGCGCAATTGCTTTATCCTAAGGCTATAATACACCTTATTCCGGCTCATTGCGTAAACTCTTCTTGTAAAACTCTTACAACTGAACATACAGACTTATTATATAACACAATACAAAAGCTTAAAGAAATTGACTTTTGTAATGTTTATAATATTAACTATACGCAACTTAATTCAAGCTTAACACGCTGCTTTGACTCTGAAATTGTACTAGGATATAGTATACATGCCGGTCAATTACTGCGTAGTCCTTGGGCAAAAAAAGCGTTTCACTTAGTACAAGATAGAAATATAAATCCCATTAATCTAGTAGATTTTTGGGCTTATTTTGTCGAAAACCCTTGCGCACCAAATTTAGTTAATCCCATTGCTTTAGGACAGGGAAAAGGGCTTGGAGTGGTTATGGCTGGACGGGAATCACGTCGGTCCTTACCACCTGCTGTTTTGGCTCCGGTGATACGCACATTTTTTGAAAGCCTTGGTAAAGAAAAATGCCCTATTTATTTTTTAGGCAGCAAAGCAGAAATTTCCTTAGCAAAACAAGTATTACGTTTTTTACCAAGCTCTATTTCCAAACATGTCCAAAACCTTTGCGGAAAAACTTCATGGCAAGAGTTATTTGATACATTACAAGGTCTTGACATGTTAATTACTCCAGATACCGGAACCATGCATTTAGCCGCACACCTTGGAGTGCCTGTACAAGCTTTTTTTCTTTCATCTGCCTTAGTGCATGAGACTGGCCCTTATGGTCAAGGTCACAGTGTTTGGCAAAGTGTGTATGAATGCGCACCCTGCTTGGAAAGTGCACCTTGCATCATTAATACTAAATGCTTAGATGACTTTTCACAACCTTCATTTTTTAGAACTTTAACCCTACAAATTCAAAACCGCTTTAAGTGTAAGCAAGACAATCAACTGCTTTTACCAAGATCATTAACCTATCAAACTTCAATGATTGATGATTTTGGGAGTGCATGGAATGTACAGCTTGGACAAGATCTTTTTGCTGAAAAACGCCAGATACTTCGTGACATATTAGCAACACATTGTAAAAAACCGTTAAAAGATTTTCATCATTCCAATGATGAACTTTATAAAACGATGTTACAGTATTTTTACGAAGATGCTGATGGTATGCTTCGCACAGGAGAGAGTTTTAGCAGTTTTGAATCATAATGGAAGAAATTCTTAAGGAAGCACTGGTTAAAACTTTTTTTAAAGAAACCTCGGAGCGGCAATGCACGGGTTAGATTTTTAAGCGTTGATGCAGCCAATGCCCTCTTAGAAAATCTGAAAAAACGCTCTGAGCAGTTGCATAATATCAGCCTAATATCCTTATTTACAGACATGAGAGCCGAGGAAATATTAAAGCTTGCTTGGTGCGATACCAACTTTGACGAAGAAAGTATTTATATCAAAGCACCTAGAGCAAGCTGAGAGATAGACTTTTTTATCAACACCAAACTATTTTTTTGCTCGTCCTTATCCACTAGGGCGGGCATTTTTTTGCTTATCACCCATTCAGCCGAATATCCTCTGCAAACACTTCCAAAAACATAAAATGACGAAATCAAAACCAAGGGGGCGTGTGTCGCATTTGACCGTTATCTTGCTGTATGCGAAAAAGTGCAAAATTACAACCTCACATTCACTTATTTTTTAACACTTTGAACAATGAAAATTCATCATTATTAAAAACTAAGGATAATTTTTGCTCTACAACTAATTTATTTAGTTCAGCTAAAGAAGGAAACTTGTATTTACTTTTATAATGTAGAATATAGTCATAATCTAAATCATTTGCTGTATATCTCCAAACAGCAAGGCGACCAGTTTCGAAATAAAATAATCGAGGTTTAAAAAATACAAACACATCATTTTTATTTGTATTATTTGAGATAAATGAGAAAACTTCTTTTGCATTATCTGAGTATACATACAATAATAAGTTCTAAGGTAAGGTTTACAAGAGGATGTTTATGAAGTTGCATACAACAGTTAACACATGCTTCAAGCGTATTTTCTTCATTATAGCATGGAATAATAAGGGACAATAACGTCATTTTGTAAATCTCCAAATCATTATAAATATCTTTATAGAGATTGTCACCTAACATATTGTTCCATCATTTATAACACAAGTTTTAGTGGTTTAATTACATTCTACCATAGAACATGTAGTGTATAATTGCGATCAAGTCACCTCCGCTGTACGGACAAAATAAATTTTGTTTCTTAACATTGCGGGAGAACAGGCAAGGGGAGCACCCCTTAACCCCGAAAAGCAAAGCCCCAGTAAATAAATTATGCTTCTATTTCCAACTTACCTTTGCCCTTTTGTATTTTGGAGTCTTAAGGCAAGCCCCTATCCAGCCCCCCACGGCATCATCTAATTTGGAAGTTTGTTCTTTGTTTAATGTTACTTTTAAAGGTATGGATTACTTCGTCATGTCGCTATGAGTCCTATTTTTAACAGAGCTTGCAATGCGACATTTTCTCGCAAATGACTTACTGTAACACGCAAAGTAATTGCGAGAAAAAACGCTCCGAAATTTTTCTAAATAATGAAATTACAAGCATTTTTTTGTGACAGTCCATCTTAAAAACTCTATTAAAAAAACAGAAGTTTCCCAAATTAGAATGCCTTGAACCAGCCCCCATAAGACGTAGAAAATTTATTTTCGTGTACGTACGTGGGGTAGGCTTGCTGCTTGCTGCTTGCTACTTCAAATTGGCACAAAAGCACGATTGGAAATCATCTGGAAATCTTTTAGCTCACAAAAAGTTTTTCCAAAGAAAAAAATAAATCAGCGTTTCCTTAAATTATAACTTGAAATAAGTAACCACAAATTATTGCCATACCTAAAATCACGACTAAAAATGCTATAATCATAGGCATTTTAAACATTGATTTTAGTAAAATCACCTCAGTAAGACTAGCACCTCCGCCGCCAATAATTAAGGCCATTACTGCTCCTAAGCCCATGCCTTTACCAACAAGCACAGAACTTATGGGTATTAAGGCTTCTACTCGAATATATAAAGGAATTCCTATAATTGCCGCAATTGGCACAGAGAACATACTATCTCCACTAGCATATTTTACTATAAAGTCACTGGGAACAAAACCGTAAACTACGGCACCTAAGGTTACACCTATTAATAAATATGGTAATAATTGCTTAAATTGTTTCCATGCATCTACGAACGACCATTTTACTTTTTCCTTAAATGTCATGCTCCCTGTCGGTGTTGTTCCTTCACAGCAAGATGATGAACCTTGACTACTGTCACCACAACAAGATGTAGTTGGCTCTGCTGTCGGTGAAGCACTACAGCAAGAAGGACTTGAAGCCAATGACTGGAATGGACTTTCTTTAATCGTTGTTACATCGCCACAACATGATGATTTTGATTCTATTATTGGTGATGTATTACAACAAGAAATATCTGTTATTAAAGGTTTTAAATCTTTTTGTACACTTGCTGTATTGCAACAACTAGTTTTAATTTCGCTAGATTTGTCAGATATAATATATTGCTCAAATTTCATTTGATTTAAAATAAATCCAGCAATTATTGATATAATTAATGCTGTGCATGTATAAATTACACTTACCTTAAATCCAAATGTAGCCACAAACAATACTATAATTATAGGGTTTAATAAGGGTGAAGCAAATAAAAAGGTTAAAGTAGGGCCAAAGCCTGCCTTTGCCTTAAGTAAACCTCTTAGCATCGGAATGGTTGAACAACTACAAAATGGTGTGACTGCGCCTAGCAATGCAGCCAAAAAATATCCTCTTCCGTGTGATGCTCCTAAAAGATCCTGAATTTTAGAATCAGGGATATATTGTTGCAGTAAATTTACTCCAGCGCAAATTATTATAAATAAAATAGAAAGTTCTGCCCCTAAAAAAGCAAACATGCCTAAAGCGTCCATTAGCATAGATGAGTATTCGTTCATTGTGCCCTCCTTAAATTTGATAATTCTAGAATAATCAAAATGTTTTCATTGTCAAGAAATTTTTGTTAATAAAAAAAAAATAGGAGAACGACAATGCTAGATATAAAAACCATCCAAAAAAATCCGCAAATACTAGAAGAAGCCTTATTATCCAGAAATTCTATTTTAAAAGTGGAAGATTTTTTAACTCTTGATGCACAAAGAAAACGCTTAATACAAGAAGTAGAGCAATTAAAAAGTCAATTAAATACTGCCTCAGCAAAAGTTGGACAGTTAATAAAAGCTGGTGAAGATGCCACTGAGGTCAAACAGTCTCTTGGAGAATTATCAAAGCGCATTAAGGCTTTAGATGTTGATACTGAAGCAGCAAAAGATGAAGTAGATAAGTGGCTTTTAGAAGTACCAAATATACCGCATACAAGCGTTCCCGTGGGCAAGGATGAAAATGATAATATAGAAGTTCATAGATATAAAGCACCACCAAGTTTTACTTTTACACCAAAAGAACATTGGGAACTAGGAGTAGAACTACAAGGTCTTGACTTTGAAAGAGGTAGTAAACTTGCAGGATCACGTTTTGTGGTTACTATGGGATGGGCCGCAAGATTAGAAAGGGCTTTAATTTCATTTTTTCTAGATGAACATCATAAAAATGGCTACATTGAAGTTGCCCCCCCTCTTTTAGTTAATCGTAAAACTATGACCGGAACCGGGCAATTACCCAAATTTGAAGAAGATTTATTTCGCATCCAAAATTCTGAATATTATTTAATCCCTACAGCTGAAGTGCCTTTAACCAACTTACATGCCGCTGAAATATTAGAAGAAGATTCCTTACCTATAGGATATTGCGCACAAACGCCATGCTTTAGATCTGAAGCTGGGTCTTATGGTAAAGATACAAAAGGTCTTATACGTCAGCATCAATTCTATAAGGTTGAAATGGTGCGCTTTTCACATCCTGATGATTCGTATAATCAACTGGAACTTATGCGAAAACATGCTGAATCCTTGCTTGAAAAATTAGAGCTTCCCTATAGAACAATTGTACTTTGCACAGGAGATATGGGCTTTGGAGCGACCAAGACTTATGATTTGGAAGTATGGCTCCCCGGACAAAATACTTATCGTGAAATTTCTTCTTGTTCTAATTGCGGTGATTTTCAAGCTAGACGAGCTGATATTCGTTTCCGACCTAAGGCAGGAGGTAAAGCGATGTTTGCTCATACTTTAAATGGATCAGGATTAGCAATAGGTCGTACCATGGTTGCCATTTTGGAAAATGGACAACAAGAAGATGGTTCTATTATATTGCCTGAAATTTTGCATTCCTACATGGGTGGAATAACAACAATCAAGAAATAGTTAAACATTACTTAATTTTAGCTATCATTTTTTCTAGGAAAATTTTTTGAGTGCTGAATAATACCTAGTTAAAAAACGAAGCAATTCTGTGAACCCCACTTACAAAAGTAAGTACCCAAGCTTCTACACTTTTACACAAAAAAAGGTTTTGCATAGGTGTAGAAGCTTTTTAAGGATGTCATCATTTTTGTCAAGATGCAGCCTTTCAAACACATAAGCAATGTATATTTACAAAAAAGTCTACATCATAAATAGCGCACTTTCTTCACGAGCAACACCTTCAGCTATTGCAAAGCTATTAGTTTCATAGTTTCCGGCTTGTACTTGATTTTTTAGATATGCGACTTTTTCAGAACGTATAACATCACTTTCATGACCTTGCAATGCCACACGATTTGCTTCTGCAAGCAACTTTGCATCACTTGAAAAATTTATACTATCGCCTTTCGATTTCACTGAATTTACGCTACTATCAAAACGAGAACTTTTTATGAGCTCTGACTGGTTTGTCTTGTCAGCTGATTGATTATATATGTTAAACGAACTTGATTGTGTTATAATTTGCATATAAGCTCCGGTCAATTTATAAGTTAGCTTACGGTGCGTAATAGACGCATACAATAATGTAAGCAAAAGTAAATTATACTGTACTTTTCTCTACAGTTTTTAAAACTATTTCCCAAAGTTTGTAAAGAGCCTCTCGATTTTCTTTTTCTTCAAAAGGTATAGGTTGTCCGTCCCCTTCTCTTGGCACATACAAAAGTCGTAAATGTTCTTCTTGCAAAGGACTTGGTGTTGGATAGTGCAAAAGAACTTTCGCACCCAGTGCCTTACTTAATTGGTGTACTATATCCTCTACCATTGGATTATCTGAACCTGTAGAAAGCAAGGATTCATACAATTCTTGAGCAACTTTGCGTACAACTCTTTTACGTAACTCTTGTGAATTTGCCAAAGGAGGGACTTCATCACCTAGTAGTAATTGCTGTTTGCGACGATGGCGTGCTAAACGCCTAGCCGTAAGCAATTGCAACTGGTAATGTTGAAGCATTAACCGTGTTTGCAAGCTTTTTTGTGCCGTCATAATTTTTCCCTCAGAAACATAATCGTCATATTTTAAAAAATCTTTAGACAAAAAATATAATTACTCAAGCTTTATTCAAAAGTTCAGATAAAATCTAATGTGCTGATTTAAAAAACTTTACAACCATCGCCAAACATAAAGCTTCTCGAGCATTTTTGCCGGAACAGTTATAAATAAAGATAAAAAAACATAAAAAACTGCAACCATAATCCAAAGCTCTAAAGATAAAAAAGTTTCTGCTATGACAAGCTGAGCTTGCATAGTTAAATCTTGCAAAGCTATAGCACTTACCAATGCCGAATCTTTTATAAGTGAAACAGTTTGCCCAGTAAGAGGGGGTAAAATACGTCTAAAAGCTTGTGGAAAAACAATGTAAACATAAATTTGCCAAGTAGAAAAACCAGATGAGGATGCAGCGTCCCACTGCCCCTTTGAAATGGAAGCAATTCCTGCTCTAAAAATTTCAGCCATGTATGCACCTTCAAAAAAGGCTAGTGTCCATGCAGCCGCCCAAAATGGATCTAAATTAAACACAGGTGCAATAATAAAATACATAACGAAAAGCTGTATAAGCAAGGGAGTATTACGAATAAGACCGATATATATCTTAGCACACAAACTAGCTAAATAAGAAGGCAAGTTTCGTAAAATAGCAGTTCCCAAACCTATAGTTACAGCTAATACTAGACTTACACTAACTATTTTTAAACTTATATACAGCCCTTCAAGTAAAGGACCTACTACCCACTCTCCCTGACGATAACGTAGTACATAGTTAAACGCTCTACGCCATTGCCAATGATAAATTCCTTCTTCGAAACTTAGCACCCAAAAAATAAGAATAGCAGAAAAAAAAACAAAAACTATATTTCTTCTCAAAAATAATGTCATTGCTTTTAGATTTAGATTTTTTGTTTTTTTCATAATTTGTATATTTAATTGTGAGGTAAGTTCAGGCATGAATTATCTTAAGAATTATAACTATGACAAAAAGTCAAAATTAAGCGGCTCGAACAATCGAGCCGCAATGCTTAAGAGGAGGCTTTAAGCAAAAGGAAGGAAGGTACTTTAACTATTGCAAAAGACATGCCAACAAACAGACTTTACTTTTCACATCTAAGTACATATTTTTATAGATTTTTTTTGAAACAAACAAACAATATTATTCAAAATTAGTAAAAAAATTTATACCCCTTTCAAGAAAGTCGTATATTTTCAACACTAGAAAGGTGAAAAACTTTACAAAAAAAAGTGGTACGTATAATGAGTAAACTGAATAAACCACTTTCTAAAGTTTAACGAAATCAGACGATAAACAAACATACATTAATCAGTATTTTCCAAAAATCATCCCATTAAATTATCTACTTTCTCCACTAAACAAAATAACTTTCAATATTAAAATTTTTTTTTAAAGACCAACCCAAAGGCACGTGATTCCGATTGTTAGAGTATTCACTCGTGAATGAAGTTTTTAAAGACATGGACTGCCACGTCGAGTCGAGCAAAATCAAGTATTTAACAAAAAAATGGTTCGACTCTCCTCGCAGTGATTTACGGCAACACGAAGGGTCACTGCGAGAAAAAACGCTCCGAAATTTGCGTTAACTGGTGAAATGAATAGCGTTTTTCGTGGCAGCGACCCAAGGGGCGGCAAAACCGTTTACGTTAGACGAACCTTCGAACCTTGCGCAAATCGAAAGTAAAGCAGTCGGTGAAAATTTTCTTATCCTAAAAAAATCAATCAGCACTTACTAAGACATATATAAAACCTTACTAGGCAAAAATTTCCTAGCAAAAACCCTAAATCCACATTCAAATCATAGGAATTTTCTTATTTTTTATATCAAAATGCAAATATTAGAACAAAACTTTCAAGCTTTAATCACATTCTGCCAAATCGCAACAATTTCTACTAGGAAAATTTTGCCTAGTTGTTAGCAGTTAACAAATTCTACTAGGAAAATTTTGCCTACTTGAACTTGTTGAAGCTGATTTTTACCAACAGAATTTTTTCATCTTAACTTCTTCTAGACATTTTTTAAGGTGTTTTTTTGGCAACTAAAAAATGCTTTCCCATGAAAAAATTTAACATAAAGCTATAAAATTTCTAGATTTTTTTACCTTTAATGGCATTTATCATGCATTTAATATTAATGTTGTTACAAGGTAGGAAAAAAATTCCGCACATGTAGAATAGCAGACCTACTGGGCTTATTTTAGACTGCACTGTCGTGCCGCAAGACCCAAGATAATAGCTCCGGCCTGAGCAACATTAAGAGAGTTAAAATTATTGTGCATGGGAATGCTCACCGTACAGCCACAGCGTTTAGTAATTGTAGGGCGCATACCCTTTCCTTCATTGCCTAGGACAAGCACTGAGGGAAATGGAAGTTCTTGAGTAAATGCATTAAGGGAATTAGGACCCATTCCAGTTCCAATGATGGTAAATCCGGCTTCTTCTGCACTATCAAGCGCATGACCTAAGTTAGTCACTTGCGCTAGAGCCACATAATCTAAAGCTCCGGCAGCGGCCTTTTTAGCGCCTTCTCCAAGATAGGCACTATTATGTTTTGGTAGAATTAACCCCGCAAATCCAAGAGCATATACTGTTCTTGCTAGTGTACCGACATTACTTGGATCTTGAACTTGATCCAAAGCTATTAAAAGAGGACGTGGCGAGTTAAGGGCATTTTGAAGTAAAATTGGCAAATCGATAAACGCAATTTGTTGAATCCTAGCAATAACACCCTGATGCTGAACATTTGCAAGTCGATTTAGTGTTAGTTGGTCAACCAAGGAAAAACGTATACCATTTTTTCGACAAAACTCTAAAATAGCATTGCTTTCTTTATTATTCATTCCTTTTTTTAAATAAAGGGTGTCAATTTTTTGTGGATCTGTTTTAAGCATTTCCAAGACTGGCTTAATACCACAAAGTAAGTTTTGATTATTATTTGGCTGTTTCATAGGGGTAAATCCATTTTTTAAATTTTATACTGTGTTCGTGTACGCATCATAAGTGGAGTAGTTATGTCAAGCAAAGTCTTTTTATCAGAAAAAAAATCTTCGTGGGAAAACATAAAGCTTACTTGGCAAGAATTGCATAAATTGAGATTATTTTTAGCTCTTTTATGTGTTTTATTTTTGCTAAATGCCTGTAGTAGCAAGAAAGTAGCTGTAGTTGTGCCAAAAAAAGCTTCTATTGGCTCAGTACAATTGACTGAGCAAGAAAAACGCATCTTTTATACAACAGGCGATCTAGACAGAAATCTTCCTGATAGTGCAATACCCATGGTTGCCAAGGAATACCATCGCTTCCTCTATGGTAGCAGAGATACCATGCAAAGATTTGCTACTCGTTCAGAAGATTATCTAGGGCATGTTCGTAAAACTTTTCGCAAACATGGAATTCCAGAAGAAATGGCATATCTTGGTCTTGTAGAAAGTGGTTATCACCCAACAGTAAAATCTCATGCTGGTGCAGCTGGTATGTGGCAGTTTATGCCTTTTACCGGCAAACAATTTGGCCTACATCAAGATAGATACATAGATGAACGCCTTGACCCTTATGAAGCAGTAGAGGCAGCAGCACAATACTTAAACCTTTTACATAATATGTTTGGCGATTGGCTTCTCGCCCTAGCAGCCTATAATGCCGGACAAGGCAAGATAAAACGTGCTCTTGAGGGTACAGGCGCAAAGGATTACTTTACTTTACTTAAACGCAATCATCTTCTTTCACACAAAGCCCAATTACGCACAGAAACAATTTTATATGTACCAAGATTCTTAGCTATGTCCAAGATTATGCGAAATTTGCAAGCACTAGGATTTACTCCGGTCAACCATAACCAAGACGCCTTACATAGCCGCATAACTGTAAGCCCAAACACAGATTTGCGTTTAATTGCTAAAGAGGTAGACTTACCATATCATGAGTTTAAAAAAATAAATGCTCATCATAAAACTTCTAGAACGCACAGAAGAAAAAATACCTATATTTATGTACCAAAA
>CAYJDL010000016.1:15233-19913 GCA_964368885.1 uncultured Desulfovibrionaceae bacterium
TACCTTGCAAGAAAAAAACATTCTCCTACCTACTATGGCAAAAAAAATATAAACAATAAAAATGTAGTAGTTGCAAAACAAGCATCAACACCTAGTAAGGGAACTTTTTATATAGTGAAAAAGGGTGACAGCCTATCACGCATATCAGCAAAATACGGGATTAGCATTACAGCTTTAAAACGTGCTAATAATATTTATAACTCAAGTAAGCTACAAGCTGGAAAAAGGTTGGTCATCCCCATAGGTACAAGTAAGCTTGTTGCTAAATCAAATAGAACTCATACTGTAAAACGTGGAGATACAGTAAGTGCCATTGCTCAAAAATATAATATGTCAACAAAGCAGCTTTTACAGCTCAACAGAAAAAATAATTCAACCATTCGCACCGGTGAAAAGCTTTTAGTTTCATCATTATAAAACACTACACACAGTACAACAAAAGGCTTCTACACTATAAAAATGTAGAAGCCTTTTTATTTTAAACACTTCCTTAAACTATTTTCCCATACTGTTAAGAAAATCCTTATTACTCTTAGTACCGCGCATTTTTTCAAGTAAAAATTCCATACTGTCAATGGGAGACATTGACGCTAAAATTTTGCGCAAAATCCATACTCTATTAAGGACATCCTCACCAAGCAATAAATCTTCTTTGCGAGTTCCACTTCGATTAATGTCCATAGCCGGAAAAACTCTTTTGTCTGAGAGATGGCGATCCAAGTAAATCTCCATATTACCCGTTCCCTTAAACTCTTCAAAGATAACTTCATCCATGCGTGAACCAGTTTCAATTAAGGCAGATGCAATAATAGTTAAACTTCCACCCTCTTCTACATTACGTGCCGCTCCAAAAAAGCGTTTAGGTCTTTGCAATGCATTGGCATCTAAACCACCAGACAAAACTCTTCCGGATGGAGGCGTAACAGCATTATAGGCTCTACCCAAACGAGTAATAGAATCAAGCAAAATAACTACATCCCTTTTCCGCTCGACAAGGCGTTTTGCCTTTTCAAGCACCATTTCACACACTTGCACATGGCGTTGTGGTGGTTCGTCAAAGGTTGAGCTAACCACTTCAGCCTGCTTTACTGTGCGCTCCATATCTGTAACTTCTTCTGGGCGTTCATCAATAAGCAAAACTATAAGATAAACATCGGGATAATTCGCATTAATGGCATTGGCAAGGGATTGCAATAAAATAGTTTTACCCGTACGAGGCGGAGCAACAATCAAACCGCGTTGTCCACATCCAATGGGAGACATAAGGTCTATTATTCGATTGGAGAAATTCTTATGCCCATTTTCCATTTTTAGGGTGCTGTCAGGATAGATAGGAGTTAAGTTGTCAAAAAGAACGATATTTCTTGCTTTTTCAGGAGGATCCATGCCTATTTCAGTAACTTTTAATAAGGCAAAATAACGTTCTCCATCCTTTGGCGGTCGTATTTGACCTGAAACAATATCGCCTTTACGCAAAGAAAATCGCCTAATCTGAGAAGGAGATACATAAATATCATCTGCTCCTGGCATATAACTACAGAGCGGAGAACGCAAAAAACCAAAGCCATCAGGTAAAATTTCTAAAACTCCATCCCCGTAAATAGCTCCATTTTGTGAAGAACAA
The DNA here is from genome assembly GCA_964368885.1 of uncultured Desulfovibrionaceae bacterium. Taxonomy (GTDB): domain Bacteria; phylum Desulfobacterota; class Desulfovibrionia; order Desulfovibrionales; family Desulfovibrionaceae; genus CAYJAD01. The sequence continues at coordinate 16,858 of CAYJDL010000016.1, forward strand.
GATTGAAGCAAAGAGAAAATGAGCTCTTGTTTACGCAAAGAACTGGCGTTTTCAAGATTATAATAATCTGCAAGTTCCATCAAGTCTTGCATAGTTTTTGTTTTGAGTTCAGATAGATTAAGGACGCTTTCTGAAAGTTCTACAGACGTATCAAGGCTAGCATTTTTCTTACGCATAAAAATCCAATTATTACAGTGAAGTTTATCAGGTGAATGCAATTTCTGCAATTTGCCTTTACTAAAAGCAGTAAATAGTTAAAAGTTTTTTTCTAAAAGGGAATTAAATGTTTCTGCAAAGTTATGAATAGTAAATACTATACATTTAACAATTAAGTTTTGTAAAGGCGGTTAAGTCAAAGACAAAACAAAGTATTAAAATGTAAAATTTAAAAAGCATTTCAAGAGTATCTTCTATAAAAAATCAAAACAGAAAATGCTTTAAAAATTGCTGCATGACTTACGCCAAACAACTGTTGAACCAACAACTTTAACAAAACAAAAAGCCCTATCAAGTATATTATAGTCTAAGGGCAATAAACAAAATTGTTAACTTAAAATCCCTAGCATTAAGAATTTAAATTTATTAACTTTGTTTACCGCCCTTAACTTTATCACTAACACTATACACCATCAACGATGTCTGACATGAGTATTTTCTGGAAAAATAGTATTCTTCAAAGAAGAACATATCAACAAAATTACATCACGACCATTCAAAGAGATAAAACCAAGGAGGATTTCCGAAGTAAGTAAACTTTACCCATTTTATGCAAAGAAGGCAAGTAAAAAACGGCATATAATGTAAATTTAATTTTTTATTAGATTAGAAGGGTAATGCGAAAGAATTTTATCTTTCAGGCTTGGTTCATCCATGCCTAAGACCTCTGCAAGCTCGCCAGTAATCAACGACATAGCTTGCTCTAAGAGCCGTTTTTCACCAAAGGAAAGCTCTTTATTCCTCCCAATCAGTAAAAGCTCACGCACAACCTTAGCCACTTGAGTAAGATCTACACTTTTTAACTTTTCAGTATATTCCCTAAACCTCCTATTCCAATTCTGCCCTGTATGTACAGTGATTTCTGTATTAGAGCATAAAATCTCCAGAATTTCCTTGGCTTTATTATTATCACTTAAGGGGCGCAAACCTACACTTAAGGCATTATGCACCGGCACCATTAGCGTTATATTGTTTGAAACAATTCTAACAATATAAAATTCACATTGTACACCAGAAATTTCATCTTGGGTAATGCGCTCAATTTTTCCTACCCCTTGGGCAGGATAGACCACTAACTCGTCAGCTTGAAACAAAGGAACCTCGCAGTTAATTTGAGATGAGGTGGGAGGTTAACTAAAAGACAGGGCAATAAAGAAGAGACTAGCCACAAAAATGTCTAGTATTCCTTAAATATTGTGCTATGAGAAGAAGAAATTATTCAGATATAAGATGTGTAATGAGCACCAGTGATAATAAGATAATACCCTTTTAAGCTATGGCAAGAGCTTTGTGAAAAAAAAGAACATTTAACTTTATTATACAATAAAGCAATACGTTAGAACAAACATAATTTAACCGCAAAATCCTAAAACACATTCTTAGTCGAATTATGTTTTTTATCAATTGAAGAAAAACCTCTTTACTTTCAAAAAATTAAATACTTTTAAGGACTGGAAAAAAATTTGAGCGAGTAAGGAAACTTTTTTAACTTTCAGTTGACAATCCGCCGGCAAAAGCTTCCTTCTCACTCAAGAAAAAACTTATTCAGCGTTTTTTATTTACTTACAAAACGCCACACTCCATCCCAATCTTTTGGCGGTGAATCTTTATAACTATTGCAACGCATTGCATAAAGTTCATAAAGTTTTTTTAATTCAAAATTTTTACTAAGATCCAAGAAAAACTGTAAGGCTTTACTAAACTCCCCAGAAACATACAGTTGCTTTGCATGTAGGAAAACTTCAATTTCTTCTGCCCTACTCTCTCTTAGTTCATCCGACATAGGAGTAAATATCTCTATTGCTTCTTGTTTTCCCTTAACTCTAATACTATCCAAAGGTAAAAAATAAGGAATTTGACCTAAATCTTCATCTTCCTCAGCTATTGCAAACTCTTTACATTGTTCTACAGTATGAAAACTTGTAACTAAGTTCATCCCATAAGTTGGACAAAGACTTTCTAATCTAGAAGCAAGGTTTACGCTATCTCCAATACATGTATAGTCAAGCAATTCTTCACTTCCCATGTTTCCAACATAGACCTTACCTGTATGAACTCCAGCTCCCATATTTAATTGGATATTAAGTTTTTCTTGCTGAAAAGTCTGATTTAAAACTTCAAGGGCAGTATGCATAGCCATAGCACTTTGAACTGCTTTTAAGGGATGCCCAACTACATCCAAAGGCGCATTCCAAAAAGCCATAACAGCATCACCTATAAATTTATCAACAGTGCCATTACTGGCACGAATAATAGATGTCATAGGAGTAAAGTATCGATTTAGAACTTGCACAACTTGATTCGGTTTTAAACTTTCTGAAAGAGTTGTAAAACCACGAATATCGGTAAAAAGAAGACTTACTTCACGCTCTTCCCCAGAAAGCACAACTTCACCTCTATCAACAATTCTATTGACCATATCCGGAGCAATATAGCGACTAAAGGCTTTGCGCAGGGTGCGTTTTTGCTTTGCTTCCTGCCAAAAACGAACTCCAAGCAAGCTAATAGAGATAAGTATAAGCAACAAGATGATGTAAAAAGGTGAAAAATATAATCCTTGCTGGAAAATATACCAACTACTGCCAAGTGTTGCTATAATAAAAGTACTAAAAATAGGAAAAAAACTTACAGGAGGAGCAGTAGCAAAAATTATAGTTGCCAAAAGACCTATTAATATAAGACATATTGCCTGCACTCCAGTATTCCAGAAAGGGACTTGAATAAAGTTTTGGCTTAGCACAGCATCAATAACTGTAGCGTGAATTTCTGCACCAGGATATATAGGGTCAAGGGGAGTTGCTCTTAAATCTAGCAATCCGGGCGCAGATGTACCAACTATA
>CAYJDL010000017.1:0-3019 GCA_964368885.1 uncultured Desulfovibrionaceae bacterium
GCGTTTTTTCGTGGCAATCCATGTCTTTAAAACTACGTTATACTACTTGACTTTTAAAGTCGGAACCACGTGATAAGCAATTTACATAATCCAGCTTTTCTTGACAAATGCTTTTACTTAGTTAAATATCCCAAGGCGCAAAGGTTTTTTTATTATTTTCTAATTAATCAAACTTATAAAACTTATTTGTTTTTTAGCAAAAGTTTTAATTTTATGAGGTTTTTCATGTCAAATGTACACATTATTTTTACTGATTCATGTAACTTTTATGGAAAAAGCAGCCCAGAAGAGTTGGTAGCTACTTATGGCACACCTCTTTACGTTTATAATGAAAATGTGCTACGCACTCGTTGTCAAGAGCTTAACGCTTTATCAGATCATGACGGTTTTAAAGTAAATTATTCTGCTAAAGCTAATACAAATATCTCTCTTTTAAAGATTATTCATGAAGAAGGTTGCGTTGTGGATGCCATGAGTCCGGGCGAACTTTTTATGAATCAGAAGGCCGGCTTTAGTAAGGATGATATTTTATATGTTTGTAATAATGTTTCAGTTGATGAATTGAAAAATGCTGTTAATAATGGCGTACTTATTAGTGTTGACTCCTTAGCTCAATTAGAGCTTTTAGGCAGTATCAACCAAGGTGGAAAGGTGATGGTGCGCTTTAATCCCGGTATTGGTGCAGGTCATCATCAAAAAGTTATTACTGCCGGAAAGCAAACAAAATTCGGTGTTTCTCCACAAGATGTAGATAAAGTTTTTGCGATTTTACAAAAATACAATATGACCTTAGCCGGAATTAATCAACACATAGGCTCTCTTTTCATGGAGGCCGATGATTATTTAGATGCGGCATCTGTTTTGCTCTCCTTAGCTCAATCTCTTCCACAAGATATTTTACAAAGTCTTGAAATAATAGACTTTGGAGGAGGGTTTGGTATTCCTTATCGTAAATTTGAAAATCAAACACGTTTAGATTTGAATGAACTTGGCCACAAATTGCATAAATTAATTAGTGATTGGGCGCAAAAAACTTCTTATAAGGGGAAATTCTTTGTTGAGCCGGGTCGCTATATTGCCGCAGAATGTTGCGTACTGCTAGGTTCTGTCTATGCTACTAAAACTAATGAAGAAAATATTTATGTTGGAACAGATTTAGGTTTTAATGTGCTGGCAAGACCCATGATGTATGACTCGCATCATGACATTGAAGTTTATCGTAAAGATGGTCAGCCTGATTCTGAACTTATTGAGCAAACCGTTGTGGGTAATATTTGCGAAAGTGGCGATATTTTAGCAAAAAATAGAGCTTTGCCTCGCATTGAGCAAGGTGATATACTTGGCGTATTAGACGCTGGTGCCTATGGTTTTGTGATGAGTTCAAGTTATAATCAACGCATGCGTCCGGCTGAAGTTCTTATTGATAAAAATGGGCAGCATAGACTTATTCGTCGTCGTGAGAGCCTTGAAGATCTTATGCGTGGCTATGATTTTTAAATAAACGCTGATTTATTCTTTTTTTTGGGGAAAAACATTTGTGGCGAACAAAAAATTTTCCCCAAAAAATTATTAAGAGCTTGTCCGTAAATAAATGTAACGTGAGGCAATTACTGCGTCAAAGCACATTTTTTCTCAGGTCGAGTACCAAAAGACGTACACTCCTTTCGCAAAAATACACTTTTCCTTGTACTTTCTATATCTTACATTTATTTACGGACAAGATTTTAATCAGAGCTTTGCTAAATTTATTCTTTTGTTTTGCTTAAAAGCATGCTATTTTTTCTAATAAAATCATAAATCAGTGTTTCCTTAAATTCATGCTATATAATACAAAAAACCTAAAAAGGAGATATTATGGGTAGTTTTGGTTATAGAATTAAGCTTTTTATCTTAATACTCACGTTTTTTGGTGTAACTTTTTTCACATCTTCTTCTGCCCATGCTGAAGAAGATGTTTTTTTCTATCTTGGAGCTGTAGATTTAGAGCTGTGCAAAGGTTCAACTAATGATGAAAGGGATGAAAAGGATGAAAATTATAAGTGTGCTGCTTTTCAAATGGTAAATGAACCTAAAAAAACTTTGCATATGAGGCTTTCTTCCGGTACGGGGGCTATCCCTTTTGAAAAAAACAAAGAGCTTCTCATTCAATATTTTTCTCTTGACGATAGCTTTTATTTTGCAGCCTTCATACCTAATCCGAAGCCGCAAAAAGAAAAAAAGCTTATGGTAACTTTTTTAGGACCAAATATTGATTCTGCAAGCAGTGACTCTTATAAGTTTAGAACTTATTTAGATCAAAAAGATCCTATAGTTGCGTATCGTTGTGAGGATGATTTTTGCGATGGTTTAGGTAAATATCTAAACAAAAATATGGAAATTACTGTAAAGGAAAAATATTATTATCATCAAGGTGCTCAAGGTTATGTAAGTGAAGAATTTATTCTATCTTTTAAACCCATCAAGGAGGAATCACAAAGCAATGTCATCCTTCCGGCTGATATTTTTGTTGCTGCCTATATAGGTGATATTAAACGTCTTCAAGAATTAATTAAATTAGGCGTACATAGAGATAGAAAAGATTTTAGAGGTGCAACGGCATTGCATATTGCTGCAGAACAAGGACATAAAGACATTGTTGCATTTTTAATTGCTCAAGGTGTTGATGTTAACCTTCGTGATAATGAAGGCAAAACATCACTCTTTTATGCTGGCATTAATGGTAATGTGGACATTATAGAATTATTGTTGAAGCATGGTGCTGACTTGCAAGCAATGACAAATGATGACGAAAATATCTTTTTCTATACAGCATATAATGGAAGTGCAAAAACGCTGAAGTTTTTGCTTGAAAAGGGCTTTGACGTAAACGCAATTGATAATGTCAAAAATACTGTTCTTTACAAGGCTATGCGTGGAAAAAATGAAGAGGCAATAAAATTTCTTATTAATAATGGTGCACAGCTAAATGATGTTCCTAAGTATTTTGATTCCTATTTAATACAAGCTGTAAAGTTTAAAT
>CAYJDL010000017.1:3029-19575 GCA_964368885.1 uncultured Desulfovibrionaceae bacterium
AAGTTATTTCCTTATTATTGAAAAATAATGCCAATTTGGAACACATAGGAGAGAACAAAAGAACAGCTCTGTTGGAAGCTGTTTTTGAAGGTGAAGCGGAAATTGTTCAACAATTGCTTGCACATAAGGCAGATATAAATTCCACAGATTTTGACGGTAAGGTTGCTTTGATTATTGCCATTGAAAGGGGTCATGAAGATATTGTAAAAATTCTTCTTGAAAATAAAGCGGATATAGAAGTGCGTACTGAGGACAATCTTACTCCCCTTATTCTTGCAGCAAAAAATAAACATGTAGGTATAGTTAAGCTTCTTTTAGATAATAATGCTAATGTTAATGCAATTAGCAATCAAAAGGAAAATGCGCTTATATGGGCTGTTGCAAGGCGTCAAGGTACCATTGCTGACATGTTAATTGAGAAAGATGCTGACTTCCTTACAAAGAGTAAACATGGCTCCAATGCATTGATGTGGGCTATTCGTACCGGAGAATGGAAAATTGCAAATCAATTACTTGCTTTAAAAGAAAAAATGAAAAAAACTTCGCTTTCACGTCAAGAAAGAGAATTACAGCTTTTAAAAGAAGTGCAAAAAGTTACCAAAGGCAAGCAAAAAGTTTTTAGTCTTGCTGCCCAAAATAATTATGTAGAAATTTTACAACAACTTATAAATGAGGGACATAAGGTAAATACCAAGGATAAATCCGGCTTTACACCTCTTTATTATGCTGTTTTGGCAAATAGTAATGAAACTGTAGGCCTTTTGCTAAAAAACGGTGCGCTTGCTGATGAAAAGCAAAAAAAAGCTGATTTTCTTCTTATAGAGGCCGCTTATAAAGGGTATGATGCTATTGTAAAAACATTACTTAAGCACGGAGCATCTGTTGAAATAGAGGGAAAAGATAAAATAAGACCTCTTATCGCCGCTACAAAAAACAATAATACAGCTGTAATTAAAACTTTGCTGGAGAAGGGAGCTAACAGCAATGCAAAATCAAGCGATATGATGACTGCTCTTTGGTGGGCTGTTCGTAATAATCACATAGAAAATACAGAAATTTTGTCCGATGCCGGAGCCAGCCTTGACATTACAGACAAAAATGGAATGACAGTGCTTATGTATGCTGCAAGGCATGGGCAAAATGATATAATACAAGTGTTACTTGATAGGGGTGCAAATATCAACGCTCAAGATAATGATGGTAATACGGCACTAAGATATGTTATTTATTTTGCAAAAAACAGTACAACAGCACAATTACTCTTAGATAAAAATGCTGATTTTACAGTGAAAAACAATAATAACGAAACACCTTTAAAACTTGCTTGTGAAATGGCTATGCACCAAGCTTATTTTGATATTCGTGATGTTAAGGAAACTTTTGCAATAATAGAGCTTCTTTTAAAAAAAGGCGCAAGCCCCACAGTAAAAGATTCTACCGGAAATACTGTGCTTGATTTTGTACAAAACTCTGAATTACACAGCATAGCAAATTACATAGCGATTTTAGACTTGTTTAAGAAATATATTCAATAATATCGTTAAGGAAACGCTGGTTTAATCTTTTTTTTAGGGAAAAATAATAAATCAGTGTTTCCTTAACTTTCTATTCATCCGAAAATACATAAATATAAGCATCTTCACCGCTATCTGTATAATATTTGGGGCGTATGCCGGTATGAATAAAAGAAAATTTTTCGTATAATTTTTTTGCGGCTTCATTATGCATGCGCACTTCTAAAAAAATTTTTGTTACATTTTTTTTCTTTGCAAAATCAATAACTTTATTTAATAAATATGAGCCAAATCCTAACTTACGCAAACTAGGATTCACAGCAATATTTAATATTTCCATTTCATCAAATATATGATAGCAAGTTACATAACCTAAGAGTTTTGGTGAGAAAAAATTTGATTGCGAATTTATCGCTTTTAAAACAGGAGTAAGGACACGCTGTGTTGCTAAGAGTATTTTGACTTTATTATTTATTGTTGTACATTGCCATAAACCAAAAGCTATAAAGTGACTTTGAATCAAGCAAGCTTGGTACTGTTCATAATTCCAAGTTGAGCTAAAGCACTTTCTTTCTAAGGTCATCCAGTCGAGTATGTCTTTATTTTCTAGTGGTTTAATATTATATAACATTTTTAAAGGTTTAAGCATGCAAAATTACCCTTACTCTCAATATTTTCCTAAAGACTACATTGAAGTTGTTGATGACAATGATCAACCAATTTTATTGCAAAGATATGAAAATGCAAAACATCTACCACATCGTAGCATAAGTATCATTTTTAAGGATAATCAAAATAAAGTACTTATGCTACAAGATAAAACAAATGCTTCACAACATTTGGGATTTTTACAAAGCTATGTGCTAGCAGGAGAAGCAAGAGAAAGCACATTACTTCGTCTAATCGCAGAGCATCTTCCAACTTTAGCTCAGTTGATTGAAGAAAATCCATCAATACAAATATTTGAAAACATGCGTTACATTTTGGGAAAAAAGCTCATAACTAATGTAAATGTCATTACAGAAGATTCTGAGCAAATGCTTTTACAAGAATTAGACAACACAACCTTTTTTATCATTCCTTTACAAGAACATGAAAAAACTTTACTAAGCCAAGATTTATTATGGCTTGACTTTGATGAATTAAATGGTCTTGCCAAGCATTTTAGTAGTTTACTTGAACCTAGGATATTATACTTTACCAAGTATAACTATTTAAACGAAATATTCACTTAAATTTAATTAATTAATAAATAAATGTGAATACATGTCTAAATTATCTAGGGTTTTACCGGTTCCTCTAACTACAGTTGTCAAAGGATCATCATCAATTGCAACTTTCAGCTTAGTTTCTTGTGAAATATATTGGTCTAGTCCTTTTAAAAGTGCTCCACCTCCAGCAAGCAAAAGCCCATTGGTGTATATATCACCGGCAAGCTCAGGAGGAGTTTTTTCCAAAGCTGTAAAAACAGCTTTTACTATAACTCGTAAGCAATCTCGCAAGGCTTCACGTACATGTCCTTCAGAAATACGCACTACTTTAGGTACACCTTGCACAAGATCCTTACCTGATACATCAAGCATTGGCATATTAGGCATAGGTATGGCGCAACCTAAAATTTTCTTCACATTTTCCGCAGTGTTTTCGCCTACATCTATTTGAAATACATCATGAATATAACGTAAAACCGCCATATCCATTGCATCACCGGCAATACGCACCGATTCTGAAAAAGCAGTAGATGACATGGTAATAACTGCTACTTCTGAAGTTCCGCCTCCAATGTCTAATACTAAGTTGCCAAGAGGTTCATGTATAGGCAAGTTAGCTCCAATGGCTGCGCCCATAGGCTCTTCAATTAAATGAACTTCTCGCACTCCTGACATCAGAGCCGCATCAATGACGGCCTTTTTTTCAACCTGTGTTATACCGGTTGGCACGCAAATAACCATAGTAGGTTTTATAAAACGCATTCCGGATACAGCTTTGCGTATAAAATAAGAAATCATTTCTCGAGTTACGTCAAAATCTGCAATAACACCATCTTTCATTGGCCTGATAGCCCTAATGTTTTTTGGTGTTCGACCGATATAACTTTTAGCTGCGCTACCGACAGCAATAACAGAATCAGTAGTTGCATCCACGGCAACAACTGAGGGCTCATTTAGCACAATGCCATGTTCCTTAGTGTAAAGCAAGGTATTGGCTGTGCCCAAATCCATAGCCAGTTTTTTTCCCAAACGCCCAAAGAACTTTGAAAGCATTAGTCATCCTCGCTGTATGATTGGTGATCAGCATCGTAATTAGTTGCTTTATCATGCACTTGTGCCTTGGGCAAAAGTTGATGTAAGCGACTTCGTAAATAAAGATTTTCAAGAAAAAGGCTCAAAAAATCTACACATTGATTTACAAAAGAGCGCAAAGTATCGTCCATATCCTTGCCCTCACTATGGGCTAAACACAAAACACCTCGCGCTGACTTATTCACCACCACAGGAATACATATAATCGCCCGATAAGCTGGCATATCAGGCATTTTACCAAAGAGGGAAATGTGAGTATTTCCGTTTAATCCGTCAGAAAATATGGATTGATGTTCATCTCTAAAAACCCAACCGACCATACCACTTTGAATAGGAAAAACCAATTGTTGACGACCATGTAAGAGTACTTGCCTATTTTCACCTTCTAAAACATAGCATTCTTCTGAAGGATCTAAAGAAGCAAAAGCACAATATTCAAAGCGTACAGCATGGGCAACGGTCCGTAAAAAGTTTTTTAAAAAAACAGTCCAAGACTTATGTTGAAAACGCAAAGAACGCACTATACCAAGGCAAGCAAAGTACTCTGCCACCGAAGCTGAGTCTGGAGGCAAGGTTATTTGTGGTTCTTTTCTTTTGCTTACTAAATCAGCAAAAAGCTGTAAAATTTTACTATCCTTATCGGAAAAAGAATATAATTTTTTACTGTCAACACAAAGCACCCCCCCAGATGGTACAGGGCACCCCATGTAAGCTTTTATACCACATTCATCTTCGTCTTTATAATACCCAAGCCTATGTTGATTTTTATCATAGTTCATCATGACACTGGGTTTATTACTACGAATAATATCCCCAACCAAACTCATGTCAGGTCCTACATAATCACAATAAGCGTCAGTATCACCTAAGGAAAAGGTGGCCGCTAAAGCATATTGCCTTCCATCATCTTGTACAAGGTACAGGCTAGCTGAGTAAGCGTCAAAAACACTACAAATAATTGCAAGTATTTGAGTATGCATATATGTTGTTTCTATCATAATTAAATCTTATTTTAAGATATTATTTAACACAACTTGACTGTAGCTTAACAAAGCAAAGCCAAGCCTGCAACCGTTTTTATGCTAAAAGTCAAACAAAAGTAAATATTTCTCTTTTTTCGTTCAACGCATTCTTAATCATTTTTGATAAAATATCAATAATGGAATAAAAAACACACTTTACTAGACTACATGGTTAAGCAAAAAGATAAATAATTACAAATATTTAAATACAATTCAATTAATGCACTTAATTGAATGATAGCCAGTAAGCAGTAAAGTAAATAAAAGCTATATAATATGCAAAATTATTTTATTTAATAAACTTTGCATTATAAAAACAGTGAATATCAAAATTGCAGTTTAAAGTAAAATCAATGCACTTTGGGGAAATTCTGAAGGGCTAACAAAAAAAAAGATTGCTATATTAAATATTTTCAACCTTTTTTTCATGAAATTTTAAATTTATGGCTCAATCCAAATTAAACTTGCTTGTCGTCCTGAATTTTTTTCTTGACGATAAGAAAAAAATAAATCTGACATATGGTAAGTACATAAATCAAGCCCAAAAATTTGCCTTGGTAAAAGACCAGCATCTTGTAATTGATGCTTTGTCAAATTCCATAAATCCATAGTTTTTAGTTTTGTATCATACCAAGGTTTAAAATCATCACCCCATTCAGAGGAAAAATTTAAAAATTCCGAAGCAAAAGGACCAAGACTAGGTCCACGAACTGCCAAAAGGTCTTTAGGGTTTAAGGCATAATGCTGACAAAATTTTCGCACAGCACTTTGAATAAAGCAAATTTTATTTCCACGCCATCCTACATGTAAGGCCATAACATGTTTTTCATCTTTATGTGCAATTAACACAGGTTGGCAATCTGCACTTTTAATCATAAGAGCAAGACCAGCTTGTGTAGTAGCAAGACCATCAGCTTCAGGAAGTAATTGACCTTGTTTTAATTTATCATCTTCAGTAGGAACTGGTTCAAAAATCAGCTCGTCACCGTGAACTTGAGTAAGTTCACTAAATGGATAAGACAAAGCATTACGCAAAAGACAGCGATTTACAAAAACATTTTCCTCTAAATCTTCAGTCACATAGGAAATATTACCATCGGCATAAGCATGTTTTGAAATACCGCCTTGTCTTGTTTGAAAAAAACATCGTACTTTTTTCAAGCCTGGAAATTCAAAAGGAATATGTGTTATACCCATATGATACCCTCATTTGTTACTATAGCATGCACAGGATGATCCCAAGCTTGCACAGGAAGATTTTCAACAATTTGCCATGAAAAAGCCAAAGCCAAATACAAAGTTTTATTTGCTAAATTTTTACTAAAAAAACGATCATAATAACCACCGCCAAAACCTAATCTATACCCTTTACGAGTAAAAGCAAGACCCGGAACCAATAAAATATCAAACTTATTTTGTTCTTCTGCTTTAAGCTCTGATCGTGGCTCTAAAATTCCATACATTCCTTGACTAAAGTCATGTAAACCTTGGCAAGCAATAAAGCTCATTTGCCCTTGTTCAGTCTTGCTACATTTTGGAGCATAAATTTTTTTAGAGTGCTCCCAAGCGTCAGTACACAACAATTGAGTTTGCACTTCACCTTGAATAGGCATGTATACTGCAATGTTGTTTGCTTTTTTCCAAACGCTTTCAGCCAATAATATTTTTTGAATCTGTAAGCTTAAGTCATGACAATCCTGAGTTGGCTGTTCATTCCTTTGCTTAAGCATAGCTTTACGCAAAGATTGTTTAGAAATTTTTTCCAAGTCAAACTTCCTCTTTAACTCTTATTCAAGCTGTGTTATAGACTTTATTAAGCTAATACTAACAAGGAAATACATTTATGCCAAGTCCAGAAAAGCAGGTTCAAAACCAACAAGAAGATTTTATGTGGATTGCCCTTGGTGATATTCACGATGAAATAAATCGCCTTCAAGAAATCCCTGAACTTAAACAAGCCGATGGAATCATTGTAAGTGGTGATTTAACCATGAATGGCGGCGCAAAGCAAGCAGAAAGGGTACTCTTGGCCTTAAAAGAATTTAATTCCCATATTTTAGCTCAAATTGGTAATATGGACAGAATGGAAGTGTCTGAATTGCTTAATGAAAATAATTACAATATTCATGCGCAAGTGCGTGAGCTAGCACCAAATACTTGCATTTTTGGGGTAGGTGGTTCTACTTTTACTCCTTTTGGAACGCCAAGCGAATTTCCTGAAAGTGATTTTTCCTTTTGGCTTGAAGAAGCTTGGCAAAAAGCTCGTAAATGGTCAAAACGTGTACTTATTTCTCACAATCCTCCCAAGGATACTCTATGTGACGTAATTGGTGATAATGTGCATGTAGGTTCAACTGCTGTTCGTGAATTTATTTTGGAAAATCAACCTGATATATGCATTTGTGGACATATTCACGAAGCACGTAACATAGACAGCATTGGTCGCACAGTTGTTATTAATCCGGGATCTTTTATGGATGGTGGATATGTTATATTGCGCTCTAATAAAGGACAATTATCAGTAGAGCTTAAGTCGATATAAATTAACTGCATTTTAAAAATACTCGAGACAAAAGGTTTTCCCCCAATAAAAATAATAAATCAGCGTTTCCTTAAAAATCATTATGAAATTTCTTTGCATCGATTACGGTATTGTGCGTACAGGCATTGCTATAACAGACGAAGGTGGACGTATGGCTTTTCCACTTTGTACCATACAATGTAAACCTCAAAGTACTAGGGCGGATTTTTTTAATAAATTACTTAACGTAATTACTCAAGAAAAGCCTTATAGTCTTGTCGTTGGCTTACCATTGCTTTTTGATGGTCAGGATAGTTTAGGGACAAAACAAGTGCGAAACTTTGTGGAACGTCTGCAAAGGCGTACAACCTTACCTATTTATTTTATGCCTGAAGCACTTTCGTCAGAAGAAGCCAATGAGGATTTAAACGTAAGACAGTTACGAGGAAAAAAACGCAAGGCTGTTTTAGATCAACAAGCAGCAGTGCGAATTTTAGAATCTTTTCTTGCATTAAGCCAAGATAAAAAGGAGCTACAAAAAGTATGAGAGCCTTTGTTCGTTTTATAGCTATTTTATTGCTAATGGGTTTTATAGCTCTTGGCTATATCTATTGGCAGGGAAAAACATTTTTAGAAAATCCGGCTCAAAGTCAGGGCAAGGACATTTCCTTTGATGTAGAACAAGGGGCAACTTTAAAGCAAGTAGCGCAACAATTAGAAAAGAAAGGTATTATAAGTGATAGTTTAAAGTTTACTATCTATGTGCGCTTTAAAAAGCTAGAAAATAAACTACAGATAGGGCGATTTAAATTAAATTCCGGCTGGTTGCCGGAAGCCATTTTGCACGAATTAGTTTTTGGTCAAGCTGTTTTGCATCGTATAACCATTAGAGAGGGACTTACTTGGTGGCAAACAGGAAGGCTTCTTGAAAAGCATGGCTTTGTAAAGTTTGATGACTTTAAGGAAGTGATTATGGATAAAGACTTTCTGCGCCATTATGGTATACCATTTGATAATGCCGAAGGTTTTTTAATGCCCGACACTTACCTTTTGAAAAAGGAAGATGTACCTAATAAAGAACAAGCTCGTGCCATTGCCGGACGCTTGGTTGATACTTTTTGGTTAAAAATGAAACCTTACTGGCCTAATGGCTTAAAGCCCGGTCCGGAAGAAATTCGTCAGCTTGTAACCTTAGCTTCCATTGTTGAAAGGGAAACCGGTGTTGCTAAGGAAAGAGCTAGGGTAGCCGGAGTTTATACCAATCGCTTGCAAATTAATATGCTTTTACAAGCTGATCCAACCATAATCTATGGTCTTGGACCGAACTTTGATGGAAATTTACGCCGAGTTCACATTAATGACTCCAGCAATGAATATAATACCTATAAACATGCAGGTTTACCTCCAGGACCAATTTGCTCACCCGGAGTTGCTGCTTTGCGTGCTACTTTAAATCCTGAAAAACATGAATATTTTTATTTCGTTGCCATAACAGATGGTGGAGAACATGCTTTTTCTAAAAACTTAACTGAGCATAATAGAGCCGTGCGTCAATATTTAAGAAATCGTAAGAAAAAACAATGAGGTAGGAGATGAAATACTTAATTTTGGAAGATTTTTCCGGTCAAGCTGTGCCTTTTATTTTTCCTCGTCGGGTTGATCATGCTGATATGCGAGAGCAATTGCCTTATTCAAAAGTCATTTCCGCTGGTTTTATTGAATTTGATAGCGATCAATTAAGCTGCTATGGTGGAAATGTGGAGCTTGGCGTAGAATCTGGTAGTGATGATGCTAAGCTTGTTTATGAATTTTTGCGAAAACGCTAAGCACTTCCTTGAAGATAGAACATTCTTTTTTATTGGCCGCAAGCCATAGTGGTGCCGGAAAAACTACACTTAGTTTAGCCATTTTATGTGCTTTGCAAGCTAGAGGATATAAAATTCAAGCTTGTAAGGTAGGGCCTGACTTTATTGACACTGCCCATCTTAGTTACTTAAGCAAGTCTCCGGCTTATAACTTAGACACTTGGATGGGTGGTGAAGATGCGTTGCATAAAATTTATGGCAAAATGCTGCAACAATCTTCGGCTAATGTTTTACTGGTCGAAGGTGTTATGGGTTTATACGATGGGGCGACAGACATAGGTGGTCTTGGTTCTTCCGCACACGTTGCGCATAGTTTAGACTTGCCTATAGTCTTAATCTTAGATGTTAAGGGCATGGGGCAGTCAGCAGTGGCACTTGCGTCGGGTTTTGTTAATTTGCAGCCACATTTACACTTTGCCGGAATTATTTGTAATAATGTAGGCAGTCTTGCCCATGAAAAGATTTTAGCCCAAGCCTTTGCCCAAGCTTTTCCTGAACAAAGTCTACCTGTTTTAGGGTATATGCGTAAAGAGGAAGGACTTTCCATACATTCAAGGCATTTAGGTTTGCACCTACCTTGTGAAAACCTTTGGACATCCAATAAAATACAGACTTTAACTAACTGGGCAGAAAAATATTTAGATATTGATACCTTATTATCAAGCACAATGCATACTGTAAAAACCTTTACAGCTAAACCAAGTCAAAATATAGAAGAAAAAGCTTGCATTGGTATAGCTTATGATGCTGCATTTGCCTTTCTTTATGCTGATATGCCCACTGTACTTGAAGAATTGGGGGCAAAATGTATTTATTTTTCACCTTTAAATGATACACAAGTACCAAAGCAGTGTACGGCTTTATATTTTCCCGGCGGCTACCCTGAGTTATATGCTGAAAAGCTTACTAATAATACCACGATGATGCAAAGTATTAGGGATTTTGCAAAAAAAGATTTGCCAATTTATGCCGAATGTGGTGGCTATATGTACCTTATGCAAGAAATTGTTCATGACCATAAACATTATCCCATGTGTGCACTGTTGCCACACAGTGCCTACATCGGTAAAGAAAAAGCTGCTCTTGGCTATAGACAGGTGAATTTAAATACCATGTCACGTATTAGCTTTCTACAAGGTAAAGGGCATGAGTTTCATTATGGGCGTATTTTTGAACAAAATTGCCTTATAGATTCTCCCCTTTGGCAAGTTTATGATAAAAATGGGCAGTTAATGAAAACAGAAGCGCAAGGCATTATACATAAAAATATCATGGGCTCTTGGATACATCTTTACCCCACTGGCAGTAAGAATCTTTTAGCTTATATTTTTAAATTAATATGAGGTTAGTATGCTAGTACTAGATTCTGCCCATGAACCCGAAAGTATAGAAAATCGTTCGTTTGATATTATTGACAGTGAAGTGTCACTTCCTCGCCCTTACAGTGGTGCATTGTGGGAAATAGCTAGACGTATGGCGCATACCCTTGGGGACATATCTATAGTATATGATGCACTCTTATCTGAACAAGCTATGGAGGTAGGTATTAATGCCATGCTTGCAGGGTGCACTATTTTTACTGATACCCAAATGGCAAAATGTGGTATGGTTCCAAGACGACTAAACCCCTTAGGCGTAGAAGTAAAATGTATCTTAGAAAATGATAGTTTAGATGAATATGCTAAAAATCATAAATGCACTAGATCCAAAGCCGGAATATTACACATTCAAAAAGATTTTGCCGGCAATATATTAGCCATCGGCAATGCGCCTACGGCCTTATTAACAGTTTTGGATATTTTGCACGATAATTCCATTCAGCCTCCGGCTCTAATTATCGGAATGCCCGTAGGTTTTGTTAATGCTGAAGAATCCAAAGAATTATTAGCGCAAAGCAAATATAATTTTTTAACAGTAAAAGGGCGAAAAGGTGGTTCCGCTTTGGTGGCGGCGGTGGTAAATGCTTTAGCTATTCTTGCTAGTGAGAGAAAAAATATTTCTTAAAGAAGTAGTGATGTATTCTTTTTTTCTTGGGGAAAACTTTCAATAAGAATTTTTCTAAAGAAAAATTCTTTTATTTTTTTTTAAATTCATAACATTTTGAAGGGATGAGGGAGTTTGAGGGAGAAAGGGAAACTTTTTCGTTATTCTCATACTTTTGGATAAAAAGTTTCCCCAAAAAAATAAACTAGCTTTGCCATCAGATTTGATGACACAATCTAATGCATAATCTGCTGTTTTCGAAAAGCTACATAGGCTTCACGAAGGGCAATGTAAGGATCTACTGCGGCTCTTTTTGTTGTTTCGTAAACATTTAGCACAGTGCCTGCATCATTAAAATGTGCTCCCATTACACTGGCCGTGGAAATGGTTGCGCTTGCAGGATCAAGAAATAGAGTTGGGTCTATAAAAAAATCAACGGCAGTACCAACGCCATCTCGCAGAGATGATGGACCAAGAATGGGTAACACTAAATAAAAACCATCGCCAAAGCCCCAGTGAGCTAAGGTTTGTCCAAAATCTTCGCCTTCACGAGTATAGGGGACAACGGTCTTTTTATTCTTGGTTACGTCAATAGTTCCACCAAAGCCAACAGTTGTATTGACTATAAAGCGACCCATTTCAACACCGGCAAGTTGGAACTTACCTTGTAACAAAGCGTTGACAAAGCGTACAGGAAAAAGAAAGTTATTAAAGGCATTGCTTATGCCTTTTTGGACATCATCATTCATAACAGAATCATAAGCGTTGTATACAGGCATAGCTATATGTATATAGAAAATATCATTAAAGCCAAACCAAAATCTATTCCAACCTTCTAATGGATCTGCAATGCCATGTATGTTGTTGTTTTGAGTACCATAATCATCAAGATTATTGCCATTATTTAATTGACCATAATTGTCAAGGTCGGCGTCGCCAGCATTTTTGCCATAAATTTCATCAAAATTATTATGATAAGCGTTTGGACTGACAAAACCCACTTGCCCTGATTGATTGTGACTAGCACAAGCTGAGCCTAAGCTTAACAATGTACAAAGTAGGGGTATGGCAATAAGTTTACGCATTATCTTCCACTCTTTACAGCTTGAGCTCTTTCATTTACTCTGGCAATTAATTGCTCAGGTGTAGATTTACCTAATATATCACTAAATTGGCTACGATAATTCATAACTAAACTTACACCTTCGATAAGTACATCGTATACACGCCAAGAGCCACCTTTAGGTAACATACGATAATTAATAGGTACTTTTTGTCCACTTTTTAAAGTAATAGTTGTTTTTACCTCAACCCTTTGACCTTGATTACCGCTCACCAAGCCATTATAGCTGATAACTTCGCCATTATATCCTTGAAAGCTGTCTAAATAAGTAGCGAACAATAATGAAGCAAAGGCGTCGTTAAAGGCTTGTTTTTGGGAAGCGTTAAAGCTTTTCCAGTGAGCACCAACGGTACGCTGAGAAAACTCACTAAAGTCAAATATTGCATAAACTTCATTTTTAATGGAGTTATTCAAGCTTTGCCTTGTGCTAGGATTAGAGTAACCGGGATTTTTTAAATTATCTAAAATTCGTGTTACTGATGCTTGTAAAATTTTTTGAGCATCGGCAGGATTGGCCATAGCTTGATTACTTAAAAGCACCAAAGCAATTAACAATACAAAAATATGTAAGCGTTTCATTATACACCTCCAAAGGCAAATTTTGCAATAAGTGATTCAATATCTACAGCAGATTCTGTATCAATGATGCTATCCCCAGCGGTTAAAATGACATCAGAGCCGCCTAATGAGAGATTGATATATTTATCACCAATTAATCCACTTGTTTTAACTGAAGCTATAGTATCTTCTGTAAGTTTTACTTTTTTGTCAAGATATAATGTTACCTTTGCTTGCGCATATTGCAAATCTAGGGAAATATCGGACACACGTCCCACCTCCACGCCAGCAATTTCCACGCTTGCTCCAACCCTTAAGCCGGATATAGAACCAAAATTTGCCGAAACTTCATAGCCATCGCCTCCAAAAATTTCCATACGTCCCAGTTTTACTGTCAAATAGGCAGTACATAATAGACCTATTAAGACAAAAATTCCCAAGGTTACTTCTTGTGATTTCTTCATGGCTTCCTCAATGTAAATTTATTTTTCCATCCATGTTTGCAAGGCAACATGAACCTCTTGATCTTGTTCTTCAAAGTTTCCAAGGGATGATTGTTCCTTAGTGTCAGTGTGACGTGATAAAAAAACTTGTAAATATTCATCATCTGTATTTTTTAGCTCTTCCCATGAACCATTAAAAACTAAAGCCTTATTATGCAAGACCAGTACATGATCTGCAATGCATTCAAGGCTTTGTAGGTCATGACTAACTACAACCATGGTCATATGAGGAAAAGTTTTCTTCATATCCAAAAGCATTTGATCCATTTGTGCCGCTGTAATTGGGTCAAGTCCGGAAGTTGGCTCATCACAAAATAAATAAGGGGGTTCTGTAATTATGGCTCGAGCAAGACCTGCTCTTTTACGCATTCCTCCCGAAAGCTGACTTGGATAAAAGTGAGCAAATTCATCCAAGCCTACTAAACGTAGGGTGCGCATAGCCGCTTTAATGATAATTTCTTTATTTAATTTAGTGTGTTCTCTTAAGGGTAGGGCAACATTGTCAACGAGAGATAAAGCTCCAAGCAATGCTCCATCTTGAAAAAGCATACCCATTTTTCTGCGCATGCGTCTAAAATCTTTGGAGTTTAAGGAAAAAAAATCTACATCGCCAAATAAAATTCTACCATAACTAGGAGTTGACAGACCCACAATATGGCGCAGTAATGTAGATTTACCACTACCGGAACCGCCTAAAATGACAGTAATTCTGCCTTTAGGGATTTGGGCTTTAATATTTTTTACTACAACATGGCCGTCATAGCCAATGGTGCAATTTTCTAGCGTAATGTCAGATGCTTGCATATTAAATTCCTATGAAAATGCTAATTGATTCCTTTTTGTCTAGGGTAATTAATTATTACACATTTCCTATAATAAAAAAGAAGTTAGCACATAATCTGCTACAAGTATAAGACTACAGGCAATGACCACGGCTGAAGTTGTAGCGTTACCGACGGCTGCCGGTCCCACACTATCACGTCGCAAATGTGCATAATATCCTTGGTGACAGCAAATAGTGATAACAATTATACTAAATGTAATAGATTTTATAAATCCACCGCTTACATCTGCCATAGTGACAGCACTTTGAATTTGATAAAAATAGGCTCCTTCATTAATGCCAAGCATAAGTACACCTGTTAAATAGCCGCCAATAATACCAATAACGTCAAAAACTGCCGTAAGCAAAGGAAAGCATATTATTCCTGCCAAAAGCCTAGGGCTAACCAAATAGCCAATAGGTTGAATATCCATAACTTCCAAAGCGTCAACTTGATCGGAAATACGCATAACACCAATTTCCGCAGTCATAGCAGATCCAGCCCGACCTGTAAGCATAATGGCTGTTAAAACAGGACCTAATTCCCTAATTAATGTGAGAGATACTGCTGCACCCAACATTCCGGTTGAGCCAAATTTTACTAAAGTATAATAACCTTGTAAACCTAAAACCATGCCACAAAAAACACCAATGAGTAATATTAAAAACAAAGACTTACTACCAATGATAAAAAGCTGTTCTCGACATTTTGCAAAGAGGTGGGCAGTTGTGCAAATATGTTTTAAGGAAAGTAGTAAAAAGGCAAACATACTACCCATTAAAGTAATAGTGCTTAAGGCAAAATTACCGATTTTTGCAAAAGTGGATAAAAGCATATTCATATTATTGTACCGGAGTTTTTTGTTTTAGTAAGGGGTTGCCCAATCTTAAGGCAATCATGCGTGCTCTAATATCCTCAGCTCGTTGATTGTTTCCACGTAAAAGCACATAAACTATATAATATGCACCACTTTTACTCATTTTAGTGCGTAGCCCTTCACCTTCAAGTTTGGCACGCAAAGTGTCTACAGCATTTTCATCTTTTAGGGATGAAACTTGAAAAACAAAGTCAAAAGTAGTTGGTTTAGATTCAGGTTTATCAGCCGTGGTGGGTTTTATCTCATCTGTTTTTGCAGGTGTACTTTGTGCAGGTGTATTTTGTGCGGCAACTTGAGTTTTTAAAGCTGAAGCAAATTTTAATTCTTCAGGCGACATAATATTTTCAGGTTTTTGATTCTGTGCAAGCTTGTTATTTGGATCTGATTTAGTATTTACAGCTTTTTTATCATCATTTTTTTTAACTTCATCAGTATCTTGAGTTGCGTGAAGTAATGTATTCATACCGGGTAAGGATTGCTGACCTCGCCCTACAATAACCCCCATCATGAAAGATAGCACAACGCAACCAACAAGCACGGTTAGAGCTGTCATAAGAGCTGAAAAACCTAAATTAAAAGTGAATTTAGGAGGAGCTTCACTCTTGGAAGTGTCACTTTTAGGAGTGTTTCGTGTGTTTTGCGACATGTTTTATGCTCCGATTTTGGATGCAAAATTTAAGGAACTTTGACTTTTTCTAGGGAGAAATATTTTGTGAACAAAAAGTTTCCACATCCTTAAGATAATTAGCCCTTCAAAAAAAAGTTCATTAGAATATTTTCTTAAATTCTCATAATGACTTTATGAAAATACAAATTTTATAAACAAAATATAACTCTTAATTAACCTAAGGCAATAGTGTCTGGCAAAAGTTACTTTTTTCTCTTAAATTTCTCACATTTTTTAACACGCTTTAACTATTTAAATAACAAAAGATTTTTGGAAAAGGCCGACCCAACGGGCGGCGAAGCCGTTTGCGTTAGACGAGTTTTCGAGTCTTACGCAGATCGAGAGTAAAGCGGTTTGGGGAAAAAAATTTTGTTCACAAAAGGTTTTTCCCCAAAAAAATAAGACATCATTCTTTATGGTTTACATTGTATCAGGAGCTTGCACTCCAAGCAAATCAAGTCCGCTTAATAATATCTTAGCAACATTACGCAATAAAATCAGTCTGGCTTGAGTTAAAGGTAGATTATCCTCTTGCAAAATATGATGCTTGCTATAAAAAGAGTGTAATAGTCCTGCAAATTCAGATAGGTAATGACTAATATATTGTGGTCCTAAATTTTGAGCAGCAAGCTTGACAACATAAGCAAATCGTTGTGAAAAGCGGATTAACTCTAAATCGTCAGCATGGGTCAAAAGTTCAAAATTTTCTAAACTTGCAACATTAGGTAAGCTTATGTTTTTATCCTCCGCACGTCGCAGCAAAGCGCAAATTCTAGCATGAGCATA